>NZ_JBNCMT010000021.1:7749-74023 GCF_049846925.1 Brevibacillus nigriterrae | reverse complement strand
TCCCCTCATTTTCCATATACCTTTTTACATGTTCATTCTTTTCAAATCTATTTTCCGCACTTTCCGCACAAGCTTCCGTATCTCTTACTTTATTTACCGCACTTATGGTCATATTTTCTTCTGTATTTTCCGGCAAAAGTATCATTTTCCGTTCCTCAATTACATTTGCGGAGACAAGTGATTTTTCTTTCCGGTTGTGTTTTTTTTGTTTTAAAAACGCCAGTATGTTACTCCACATACCGGCAAGCCACCGGAAAGAAGAGCCAATCATTTTCCTCACCCAGGTAAAAATCATCTTACCTCTCGAAGATTTCTCATTTGTTGTTGAAGTAACATGCTGTGGTTTTATGGCTTCAGTTTGAAAATTAACTCCATCTACTTCCCAATTCCCCTGTGCAGCTTTCCACGCATTCCAACTTAATGGTGCCCATTGCCTTGCTACTGCTTCGGTTACCGAAAAGCCTGAAATCGTTGTACACAGTAGATTTCCTTCCTGTAGAATGTCAGTCAAGTTTCGGATTTCCTTTAAGTCCTCAATGATCCGTCTCCGTTCAATTTGTGTTTTTTCGAGTCCTTCTTCCCCATCTCTTTCCTGACGTGGAAGTCTGATTTCATTTACCGAGAGGCCCATATAGTAAGTTGTTTGTTTGGTTTCTTTCTTCTGTGTTCTTGCCAGACTCTCAAAATAATCTAGCCGTTGTAACTTTAGCTTTTGTATGCCATGTGTAGCTGCATTTTTCTGTCTTTTGGAATTCCATACATCCCAATGAAAGTCCGGTGACTGTTCAGTAGAAATCATTACTTTTACATGCCTTTGCATACACGCACGCAGAAATTTTGCAAACGAAATAATTCGTCTCTTTTTATGAGAAAATAAAGCTTCATTCCAGGGAGGTGCTTTCACTCGAAACGCTATCTGCCACTCTCGTCCACTTTTATAGAAGGGACCATCTGCTTCAACATTTAGTATTTCTCCAATCTTTTCACCTGTTCCACTTTTTGCTTCCTTTCGGTATCTCTTTGATCGTTTTCTCCGGTAAGGGAACTGGAGAAAACGATTGAGAAAAATAAATACCACTCCAATTACCCCTAAGATAAGCTTCAGGAATATATTGAGTGGCATAAATGATAGTATTGCTCCACACAAGACTGTTTGAACAACGATCCAAACCAAATCCCATAAAGTTAGTCCGAGAAAACTAATATCAGCCCGTATATCCCCCAATAGGCTGGTTATGAGAAAGTTTTCTTCTTGCTCGTAGCGTGTTTCTCTATCGTCCATGACCTATCACTCCTTTTACTTCTGGCCTAGCTAAAATACCCCAACCTTTTGGCTGGGGTATTTTAATTAGCTGCTCTTTATTGATTGCCGAACTGCTAGTTTAATTATTTTGTCTTCATTAGCACTTTTATCTACAAGAGATCCCTTTTTTAGATTGAGAATCGATTCAGCTTTATTTTGTGGCAAACCAAGTCTCTGCAAAATATCCTTTGCCTTAATAACGTTATTCATTAAAAGAAGATCTACTGCTTTTCTCAAAACGGTTGGATCGGGGACTACTAAAACATCGTCCAATGGCTCTTTTGTTCTCCAACCATTTTTACTCATTTGTCTCATCATATATTGGTATTGGTTATAATTAATGGCACCCAAGAGATATGCCCTTATAACCATTGCCCCAATTGATACTTTCCATTTCTTCTTTAATTCAACAAATTGATTTAAATTTACAGGCGAAACTAAATCACTTAGGAATTTACTTCTTGGTAATAGAAATGAGGCAGCAAAATAATCTGCTTGTCTCTCCATATCTCTATACTCTTCTTTTGTTAAATCATCAATACTTTCAATATGGCTGTGAAGTATTTTGTGCCCTATTTCATGGGCAGCGTCAAAGTGTCTTCTAACAGCAGATTGCTTGTCACTACCAAGAATGATAAAAAATCTTTCTTCATCATGGACAAGCTGGGTTTGACTAAATGCATCGATCTTATGTGATGTTGTTTCAAAAGAAGAAAAAATTACCCCGTTTCGCTCTAATAAATTGATAATGTTATTTATTGGTTCAAGACCTAATCCCCAATACTGCCTTGTCTGTTCTGCTATTAATTCAATTTCACTAAGATCAAGTTTTTCAATTTCAAAAACTGGAATATTTAATTTGGGAAAATCAATATATTCATCTAAAATGGTAAAAGCCTCTGTCAAGCTTTCTAACTTTTCAATTTGTGAATCTTTAGTAATCTTAGTTGCAGTAAGTGCTGATCTAAAAAATGCACCTCCTACTCGTGAATTGTTTCTATCGGGTAAATAGAAATATTCACGTGGAAAATTTAATACATTCATAATTTTAAGTAGTGTTTCAAGACTTGGTTTTGCTTTACCATTTTCATACTGTGAGATTACTTGTTTGGATACTCCTATAAGACCAGAAAGTTCTGCGATGCTCATTCCTTCATATACTCTAGCTGCTCTTAATCTATTAGGATTAAACGTACTAATGCGATCCATTTCTATTCTCCTTTTGAGGAGAGAGGAAATTATTTTCCCCCTTCCTCTTCGTCTACATCATCCTGTTTGAAAAGTAGTTCTACGTTGTTAAGCTGATCTTTGACGGATTGTTTGATGTCAAGATGGATCTCTTCAGGATCATTAGGTAATTCTTGGTTAGGTACGTTGGAATACTCAACTGTAATCCATTTACTCCAATTATCCTTTTCTAAGTATCCAAATGCTGGATCAGGATGTGGAGTATATGCACTAACTTCGACAACTTTTTCTTCTTCGTTTAGAGAATACGTAATAACTGTTAGAACTTTAACATCCAATTCTCCAATCAGATCATCAAGCTTATGCTTTAATTGTAAATAGTTACTATTCGCAAGATTATACATACTCCCATCATCCAGATCCTCGAAATCTAAGCTTGTCTGTCCAATTTGAAGAGAGCCATTACCAGAAACTAAGCCTTCATTTGCGAGTCTATATGCTAAGAAATGATGCAAAGATTCATTAATTTTCTTTCGCATATTGATCTTAAATTGATCATCGCTCATTACGAGGAACATTGTTTTGGAAGACAAGTGGTAAATTTGAATATGAGCTGCGTTCCATTGGAGGCAATGCGTATTTTCATCGTCCTTCACTACTACTTTAAATTGATCTGGTGGGAGGAGTTCTTCTACTGTGTTGTTAACACAATCCTTCCGATTATAAGGATCTCCCCCTTTGGTATTGGTCCCCTTATAATTTATCAGATCTATATACCCATCATGGACACCAGAAACAAGCGTACCAACTATTTGTTTCTGAATATCAATGTCCCTTGTAATATAGAAGCTCATGAAATATCCTCTCTCTTTCACGATTGGATTATTTTGAAATAATTTTTACATTTTTAATCCAATTCGTCAAGAGAAACTCATATTATCATATTATCCAAACAACGGAACGTTTATTCCCTATCATTTAAACTTTACTTAAATTGAACGGTAAATATTGTTACTTCTTTCTATTCCTTTCATTTATCCTATCGTGTGTTCTATTAAGCGGTTGCCTGTGCTGGTTCAGTAACTTGGTTAAAAAACCGAATTTCCTTTTGGCTAAAATGAGTTGCTTCGGTGTATTTAAAACCAATCATGGAGATGTCGATAGTTTCGCTAATGTCGTCAGTTGACTCGTTAACCTCTTGCTCCGTTGCGCCGATTTTAAAAAGTTTCTTGCGGTTCTCTGGCGTATTCTTAATCAAGATATATTACAACTCGCCGCACGATGCGGAGAGATCCTCGATTTCGATGCTGTTGAGAATGTCAAGATTACTCATCGGCTTAATGTCGATCAACACAGGCTGCTCAAACGTCCAATAATCGGTTGCATAACTGCTGGAAAACGCCTCGTCAAGAATTGCTTGAATACGTTGTTTCACATCATCTGTAAAGCAATCATTAGCTCGTTCATCCCAGTCCTCGTACATATCTTGGTACTCATTATCGAGGTATACCTCTATCATTCTTTCAGCGCTTGGCTGCCATCTCTCCGGTTTAACTGTAAACCAGTCATTATTTTCATGATGCGGTTCTCCTAACTCGGTAATCTCACGTTTCAACTCGGCTACGGTATATTTCACGCTATGCTCTTCACGACCGATCTCAACGTCATCAGCCAATTCAGAAAGCTTTAAAGTTTTTTCTGTCATCATTACCTCTCCCTTTCTTCCTTAACTATTTAGATAAAGGCAATATAAGTCTTGTAAAATGTGTAACGTACTCAGGGAAATCGCAATCCAATGGGTTTCCACAATACGGAGGTTCCTCAATTGGGAATTTCCACCACAAGCAATCTCCGTAATCTTCTCCCCATTCCTCAATCGACTTTGGTTCCAATGCATCTTCTAACTCCCCAAGTCTTTTAACCGCCATATGGTACTCGAAGAAAGCGTCATAATCGTTAAATTCATTTGACTTATGTGTATAATCTTTTAAGTCGTATAGAAACGCTCCAATAGATTTTTTTGTCAATCTATTCATGATTTCACTCCTTACACATTAAGTGAAAAAACATTCTAGGAAATTAAATTAGGAAACTTTTCAAGATAAAATTTCACTTTATGTCGATGGATTGAATGTATCTCTATAGTACGGTGATCCTGCTTATTATAAAGAGCATAGAAAATGCTTCCTAACTTGTTCTCAGTAATATAAAACTCTAAAAATTTATCATCTTCACATATGCAAAATGATGAAGCATATTTAGGGTCAAAATGAATTTTAAATTCTGATACAAATTTTTTATCAGTAAGAGATCCAATATAATCCCAATCAACAAAAGCCTGATTTTCTTTATCAAATTGGATGATTTCTTTCATATATTCCCCTCCGATTTATCAAAATGAGCAATGTGTAAATTCCCTAAATTGTACAGAATTTGAGTATCAAACGAATTGAAGTTGACTCTTTATTGACTGTATAATGTTTCCAAAAACAAGGGTGTGAAGTAAAGAATGAAAAACCTATATTTGCTACTGGCAATTTTGGGAGCAGTCTTGCCTTACAGTCATTTCATTCCGTTTCTTCGTGCAAATGGATTAGATATCAAACTCTTTACATCAGAACTTTTTGCAAACAACATTTCTTCATTTTTTGCAACCGATTTTCTTATCTCATGCTTAATTTTCTGGGTATTTCTTTTTCAAGAAGTTAGAAAGCATCAAATCAAGCATTGGTGGATTTACATAGTCGCAACTTTAACTGTTGGTTTATCATTTGCTTTTCCTCTGTTTCTTTACTTCAGACAGAAAACAATAGAAGGTCCTAAACCAATTGATTTAACATAATTGAGAGCCAGTTAAGCGCTCCGATCCGTCCTGCTGTACTCAGTAATTATTGTGATAAGCACCACCCCCGCCTTATATCGCAGGGGTGTGTTCAATTCCGTTCTCTTTTAAGACTTCCGCTGTCATTCTGAGTATTACATTACGAACATATCGAGGCGTCGCCTTCGCACCACTCATATGTAAAAGATGAATGTGGTCTTCTTCGGCTTTTCCCTCAAAAAGAAGGTCGGTTCCTTTGCGGATGAATTCCGCATCCCAGACATCGAAAACAGGCGTTCCTCCGTGCCATTGCTTGCGACGAACATTGAACCTAACGAAAGCTCCTTGATCAAGTACACCATCTGTTTCTACGATCCACGTTTCCTGCTCATTTTTCCATGTTTTCATTTTTACTCATCCCTTTCATATCGATACGTTAAACGTATCATTCTGCACTCAGTATATCCCGATACTTTATACGTGTCAACAATCAATTGACACATTAAACGTATCAATGTAATATGTTCCTTGAGGAGATGAGAAAATGAAACTTCGTTCAAATTTAAAGCAACTTCTCGATGATAGAGAAATTTCTGTGAGGCGAGTTGCTCGTGACATTGAGTATCGGCTAGGTTCAGTTCAAGATCTTTACAACGACACTATGGAACGTTATCCTCGGGAACTACTTTCCAAACTTTGTGCATACTTAGGGTGTAGTGTAGGAGACATACTGGTTATTGAGAATGTTCAAACTAAATCAGAACCAACCGAGGCAGGTCTTTAGTGGCCTGCTAATTCATATTTGCTACACGATTTTGCACAATACACAATATGTTAAATCGTTAACGCCAACTGGCCGATCGGCTGGTTATATCGCTCAAATGCTGCTACGTTTCCAGATCCAGTACATAACTCTGGAAGATTAGCTCTTACTAACGCTTCAGCGAACGGTGGAGGTACAGCGTTTCCACAGCGTGCAACCTGATCTTCCTTGGTCTGCTTCTTTCCGGTTACATCTTGATCAATGATGTACTCAGGCGGAAAGCCCTGGGCGGCAAAGAGTTCATGAGCTTCCAACATTCTCATTCCAATGTCCACAATCTGATAATCTTCACCGTGTATTGTTACAAGTCCGAATCGATCTTTTGTTGTTATTGTATGCAAAGGTTCCGTACAACTTTGGCCTACATCTGAGCCATAATATTTCATCAAAAAAGCCCTGACCTCACCAATATGTCCTCCACCCGCCGTAAGTGTTGGAATAGGTTCCGTTACTTCTTGACCGAACATGTTATTTCGCAGAATCAGTAGATTGCTGGTGACCAATGCGTATCGATTAGACGTATCCAGCGTCATGATTGGTTTATCCAATGTTTGACCACGTACTTCATGCTTAGCAGTTTCACTGTGATATTGTGCTAGAAACGCTGTTACTAATGCGAAATGGCCGCCCTTAACCTCAGCACAGATGGTCCTCATTGGTTCTCCAACCGGCATGTTGCGCTGGTTACTACCGTTTGCATGTTCAGTGATGAAGCCAACCTTATCATTGATCACAAATGGAGAATCGGACTCGATAACAAAACGCTGTATTCCTTTTGCGATCCGACGCAATGTCTTATCAACAAGAGGTCGTTTCACCCTAACACCGTACTTTTTCTTAATTTCCTTAGATGTCTCGAAAATGCTAGGGCACGGAATCGACCAATCTATGATCTCCGCTGCTGTCCGCCATGGTTTTAATCTGCCAGCTTGAACCTCCAAACTCTTTGGATCGCCATGTGTTGGTTTTGGCCAGACAATCGATTTTCCATCACATCTAGCAATCAGAAAGAATCTTTTACGAATAGTAGGCGCTCCATAGTCACACGCTCGTAATTCACTCCATTCAACCTGGTAGCCTTGATCACGAAGAGAACGAACAAATGCCCTAAAGGTTTTCCCTTTCCTTTTCGGATCAGCTACCAACCATTGGTCCTTTAACTTGACTACCTCTCCGGGTTCCGCTACTGTTCCATCGAGTTTTACAACTCTTCCGGTTTTCTTGTCCCTCTTTGCAACAAGAGGTCCCCATCCCTTGAATTCTTCAACATTCTCCATGATCTGAACACGAGGTTTAACAGTCCCACCCCATCGAACGAGGTTCCACGCTAATCCTCGAATGTTTTTATCCTTTGGTTTTCCGCCACTAGCTTTACTGTGGTGGGTACAGTCAGGGCTTTGCCAACATAACCCTACTGGTCGCCCTCTTGTAGCTTTGTGAGGGTCCACATTCCAAACCGACTCCAGATAATGTTCTGTTTCTGGATGGTTTGCAGCATGCATGGCAATCGCTGCTTCATCGTGATTGATTGCTATATCTACGCCACGGCCAAGGGCTTGTTCAATTCCATTTGACGCCCCTCCACCGCCTGCAAAGTTATCAACGGCGATTTCTTTGGAATACTGCACACATGTCCCCTCCCATTTATCAAAATTGAGAATCTGTCAAATCTTCTGGAAGAGTCAACGGAATTCTTGGGTGTGTCGTTGCCATTCATGCACCCTCTTCTAAAAAATGTAATAATGGTCCTTCTCACATTTGTGACACACTAAACCATTAAAAAGCTCTGTTTTTTCATCAAAGACCTTAATTTCTGTTTCTAACAATGTAAGTTGACTTAACGGAAACATTAAGCCGCACATATCACATTTAGCTTTAATGCTTTCTGCTGATTTCATTTCGAATGCCTCCCCGGTTACTGTGTATGGATGAAAAGTGATTTGCTAACCGACATTTGTTGTTTGCCCTCTGTAACAATGGCCCGCATATCTCCAACCTTCAGGTGTTCTTTTTAAGGTAGCAAAAGTTGCTTTCCCGTTGATGTGACTATGCGGTTCTCCAAGTTGAATCACTTGACTTGTCCAGCAAGCAGGTGGCATTACGTTGAGAAAATGATCTACAAACTCATCGTCAACCAGGTCACCAATTGACAAATACTCATTCAAACTTCCCTTCCAATCCCTCAAACATTTCATGCTTTTTCCTCCTATTAGTTAGTAGATTCAAATTTGTGTTTTCAAAAAAAGAACCGAGGACTATATAAGCCCTCGGTAGGATTCAAGTATTCTGTTTTACTTTTCCTGTCCGTTCGTGTGCTGCCATATCATACGATTTTGATACTCTTCAAAAGATCCCATGTCCAGTCCAAGAACCGGAATAGAACCATACTCGACAGGCACCCCTTCCTGAATCACTTTCACAGAACCATTTTTTGTCGTCCAGTAAGGAATTCTTTGATCTCGATAGTTTTCATAGGCGTCCTTGAATGACTTCACTTGATCTTCACGAACATAAACCCGATTCTTGTCTTCATCTACTTTCATATCGTTAACCCAAGAATGTGAACCACTTGATTTTTGGAACTCATCCATCATCTTCGGCAAGAATTTTGATCCATCTGGCATGATCAGACAGAAATACGAATTCATCTGCTGTAGTTGCGGGTCAAGTTCTGTTTGCACAAATTCAACGAGGTCCTCCGGGACTAGTAAACGTTGATTTTCTTCATCCCACTTTAACCTTGTAACCCATGGGTCTGAATCTCTTTTCTTTTGTAGTTCATCGTAAACGCCCTTGGATTCAACTACTGGCAAATCAACGTGTCGATAAACCGGCATCGCTTCATTCAATTCCTTCACAAAGGACGAATACTGCTCATTCGACCCAAGGTTCCCCATCTCTTGTTTTTGTAGATCCAGATACATCCCATCTTTTTGGAGAACTTGCCTGAACTCATCTAACGAAATATTGTTCTCTTCTAGCATTTTCCCAATTTCACCTGAGTCTTTGTGAATTAATAAGGAGCCGCTTGAAGCATCGTAATGAAAAGAATCCAAATATTGATCCTTAAATACAGGGTCTTTTAGTAACTTTTGAAATGCCTTTCGGTCCTTTTCTTGAATCGTTATTTGCCCACCCAATGTAAAACCACGTTTTCTCAGCTCAGATGATACTTTTGATCGTTCTATATCAAAGAATATCGGTGCTCCATGCTCCAACTGTTGTGTATCCTTTTGGATGACTGATCCTGCTTCGTAAGCCCATTCCTCATTAGGTATATTGTGATACGTTACCCCACTTAACACTTCGCTCATTCCACCGGTTAATTTTGAAGCTACCTTTTCTTTTGTATATCTCGAAAGATTAGCTTCCTGAAGCTTCTTACCAAAATCACTGATTTTCTTACTCTTCTCAGCCCAGTCAATACTTTTGCGCTGCATTTCTTCTAGGCCCATACGTTTGGAAATTCCATTTGTCAGTTTGGAAGCACGTTCTCCAAAATCACCAACCTGTTTTATTACTTCTCCGCCCCCCAGTGTTATCGGCTCTTTAACTGCCGTAAATATTGGTTTTATCCAAAAGAAGTAAATAAAGATGAGTAACACGATCATGCTTAGAAACGAAAGCCAAGTAGGAGAAATCCCAATGACACTCGATAAACCGAGTCCTTTCCCGTATTCGGTTTGCCCCTTCACAAAAACAGCCCAATGAAAAGGAAGTAAAGCACCAACAATTAAGGTTCTCAAATACAGGTTCAACCACCCAATAACCATCTCAACTTTTCCGGTATATGCCATCCCCGTTATCCAGATTGCTACTAGCATGGCCAAGAGCATCGCCATTAACAACTTTAATACTGAAACTGCCCATAATGGAAAAACCACAAAGGTTGAAACACCTAACAGAGTAATAAGTCCTCCTTCTGTCTGGATGATCAATTCTCCTGGTGTCATACTCCGAATATCTGAATCATTAAATGCATCAGTACCGATAACCATCGCTTTGATAACTTCCTGCCCACTTAATGTCTGGTAGTCTACCTCTTCGGTACTAAGCATACTGGATAGAGTATATTGAACCCCCCAGTTTATTCCTACATTGATAAAATTAACTACGGTTAAACTGAGTATTAGACCAAGAAATGAAAGTCCAAATACTTTTAGTAACAAATCCATCTCCTTTTTTCCTTTTTGAATCTGATACACAAGAATCCCAATTCCAATCAGCAAAAGAACCAATCCGATGACAGAAATAATTGTCCATGTTGTATAAACAAAATCTATTTCCGATATCCTCGGTGTAAAAAGATAAATCTTTCCAAAAGCACCATAGAAGGGGGCCATAAAATCATCTACAAGAGATACCACAAATTTATCTACAGCTTCTTTGATTAGTTTTCCACTGATGAGATCCTGGATGTTTTGCCAAATCTCTTCTATCTTTTCCCATAATTCTTTCATCGTCTTGGCTAGTTGTTTGATTTGTTCTATGAGACCTGAGTCACCTCCGGTAGTGGGACCAGTTGGACCACCAGTACCACCTCCGCCTCCACCACCTCCACCACCTCCACCACCTCCGCCTCCACCACCGCCTCCTTCAGCAAATGAGATCATTGGAAGACATAGAATATACAGGAATATTCCAGCTTGGAATATCCGTCTTATGATATAGTTCAGCACGATTCTCCCCCCTAAAACACTGAAAATACACTGCCATAAAATCGCTCAATGATCACCATGAAGATGCCCCCTACTAAAAAAAAGATAAGCATGAATGACACGCCTACCCTGATCCAGTATTTCGAATCAAACAAAGTGACCTTTCCTCTTTGAGCATTAATAATTCGCATAACGATATTGATAATTAAGTAGACAAAGCTACCAACACAGGTGATGGTTGCGAGTGTCATGCCAATGGTGAAAATCCAATCGATGTCGTCCAAATCATCGGTCTTGAATCCATAAAATTTTTTCATATCTTCCAAATAGTCAGTAGTCACTTCCGGTCTATCATCGTCTGGATCTCGCCTAGCGAATGCTTTTAATGGGTAAAACAGTAGGTAGAAAATGGCTCCGCAGCTCCACCAAACATTTTTCAATGATTCCTCACCACCCTTAATAGTAAGAGGGGATCGCCTTTATGCGACCCCCCGTTTAATACCATTCTTCCCTTAGTTACCGCTTTTTTCTTCAACCTTGATGTTATGGGTCCAGTCATATATAGCTTCCAAGGTGGACATAAAAAAGCCACCTACCAATAAAAACACAATCAGCAAACCGCCGCCTTGGGTTAACCAAAATTGTTTGTCCCACAGAGTTGCTTTTCCTCGTTGTGAACTGATAATATGGCCTACGATTTTGAAAATGAAATAAACTATGACAAAAATAACCATGAGTGTCACGACAACCATGATCAGTCCGAATGCCCAATCAGCTTTGTCGAGAAGCTCCCAACGAAGCTTTAGGTATTTTTTTATTTTTGTAATTGGGTTGTCCTCTGCTGCCATTGCTATAGATGGTAGCAGAAAAAGAAATACTGGAAGCAATCCAGCTACTAGACGATAGCTTTTTAACTGATTAATCATTTTCTCAATCATTTAGATACACCTCTCCATTCTAAATACTCAAGATTTTGCAAACGCTTTGGTACATCTCCGTAGGCGTTATCTGAAGCATCATGATGCACAAAATCAAAGCAGTTGTGCTCCAACTTAACCGGATGATAAACTTTTCAGCTTTCCCCCCATTTTTGAATAAATGAAGGGCAACCTTTAACCACTTGAGCCAGGGCACAAATCGTGAAAAAATGGATTCAATTCCCTCCGATCCAAAAATATCTCCTATGAGATGTGCCCACCAACCAATGGCTAATCCCTGCCCGATTACTTGAATGTACCAGGGCTGTGACCATACAACGGACTCGATGCCAATCGTTAAGCATACGGCAAACTCTGGCGTATGGATGACCCCACGATGCCGCACAAGCGGTATGATAAAAAGAGCAACACCTACGAATGCCCAGAACCAGCTCAACTGATAAATGGCATAGGCATTAAGTAAAGCTGCACCAGCGCCGATCAAGATAAGATCACGTAGAATTGCCAGCACCCGTAGGAGAATGGCGGCGGCCAACCAGAGCGGATAGCTCTTTAGCAGCTCGTCAGGTATCGAACTCTGCAATGCTATTACCCCATTTTTCGTCCATTCCAGAGAAGGAATGACATGGGCATAGAGTAGAAAAAGCTTCAACACCAATAAAAAAACACCTATCCCAAGTGACATTGTAGATAGATGCTTCAGTGTTCTTCTTGTTTTTGCTGAAAACGGTGTGAATACTTTGCTTGCAGTGGATGTTTTATGATCGAGGTCCGGTGATAATGATCCAACGGCAACAAATGATAGAGCTACCATGCTCCCCACCCAATCTTGCCAGGTATGAGGGAGTCCCTGTGACCATAGATAAGCACTACCAAGGGCCACACCAAGCGCAATATGTCCATGCTTATTCAATTGAACTCCTCCTTTCTCTTTTTAGTAGCCTAGCCATCGAAAAGCTTTCTTTTTTGATGTATTCGGTTCAAGTATACTGGCTAGTTCTTCAAACAGCTTTTTTTGTTTTTGAGAACTCTTGCCTTTCCATGGAGCAACTTGTTCGGTATAAGCTTCCATCACCTCCTTTTGTGGCAACGTTATACCATAGTGAACTCCAGCGAATGGAAAATGAGTATTCACTTCCAAAGGGATTGAATGGTCGTATCCACGTGCGAGAACAAGATGTAACTGGCGCTGAAAGGGTCTTAGATACTCCAGTTTGTTTAGTGATACCTCTTGGGTAAACAACCATTCCATCAGGAGTAAATCACACTCAGCAGCCAGCAAAATTAACCCGGCCTGCTCGATCCAACCTTTGGTCCAAGGATCATCAAAGTGAGTTCCCACGTCAACGATCACATGCCGGTAAGACAAAGGATTAGGCGGAGAAAATACAATGTTGTTGTGATGCTCTCCTAGCCACATTTTTAAAAAAGGGTGTTCTAAATCCGGGTGTTCCAATAGGGCAACCGGACCCTTTTCTGCCAGAAGCATAGCCATGTTTACAGTCATCGATGTCGTACCTGCTCGTGAGTGTAAACCGGCACAAAGCACCACTTGGGTTCTTCTCTCTTCAACGATCCTTTCTTGACTTTGTATCATCAACTTTGGGAACCTGCTTTTGATTTTCTCTTGCCTGACATCTCTTGTCTCTATGCTGATTACGGCCTGCAAATCTTCCTTCCATGTGTCCTCACACCAAACGTCGTGTACTCCTTTCGCTGACCAATAACGAATCGTTTCGGTGCTCCATAACTTGTTTGGTAGTATGATATAACAAGGGATGGTAAGCCCTGTATCCTCGATGAGCTGCAAAACATCTTCAGCAAAATCTTGATTCGAAATGAGTAGACTAGGCTGACTTCGAAGGAGCATCCTTGTTGCAGCATCTACTGTTTCACAAATCGTAAGGGATATGCCATGTAGTTCAATTGGTTCCATTCGTGCAGCAATTAAAAGAACCGATTCCACGCTAAACACCTCCTTCTCTCGTTACTAGTACGGCCTTTCACCAACTTCACTTAAATCTTTATCCTTGTTCTCTTCTTCGCCAAAATCAAAGCCTTGATCAGGTCTGTGCTTCGACTTCAGATCAAGCCGTAATTCCTCTAGGAGTTTGTTAAGTTCTGGATCATCCTTCACTGATATCGACGTTTTTTGGTTGGTATCAACTTTTTCACGTTCTCGCTCACGTTCTCGTTCTCTTTGGCGGAGAATGGAAGCAGGTAACTTATCCTCAATAATCGGATAGGCTGCATTTACGATGTCTTGTCGCCGCTTTTGATCAGCAAGATTGTTTAAAAGTGCGCCTAACAAATACTGGTGAAATTCCTCTGGGGTTTTTGCCTTACATGCTTTTTGTATTGCCTGTTTTCCAAGCAAACGAGCATATTCAGCATGAGAGTAGCCTGGTTCATTTTTTACTAATTCATAAACCGATTGGATTTCATTCAGTCGGTCTGTTAGTGCTTTTCTTGTAACGACTAACTGGAGCATTTTTGGTAATGGTGACTCATCACTTACTAACTGACTTGATCTATTATTTTCTGTTGTAATCTCTGTTGAAATATTTGTAGTAATCTCTGGAGTAATCTTTGTAGTAATCTCTGTATTTGTCTTACTTTCTAACGTACCACCCTCTTCCGTTGGAATGTAGGAGAGTGGTACGTTTGGATGCAGGAGACTCCTACGTTCTAACGCACCACCCTCTTCCGTTGAAATGTAGGAGGGTGGTGCGTTTGAATGTAATAGGGTATGGAATTTTTCAAATGTTATCCTTTTTAGCAATTCTGGATTTAACCCTATATATAAAACATTGTTTAAGACTTTGCTTTTATCACGTATTGTTCGGAAGTCTCGATCAATGACCCCAATCTCCCTCTCCAAATAATCGAATGCTTCTTTCACCTGGCGTTTGCTAAATCCAAACTGTTCAGCAAAGCTATGGTAATCTCGTTGCAATTTATCTGCTTTGAATTTCTTCTTTAATTCGGTTACTTCTCCAGTAGACTCATTTCGAATGAGAGTGGGTCTGTACCAATAAACAATCTCAGAAAGTAAAACAATTGCCACCAGATTGGGTTTTCCATTTTCGTAGATCAAATTCTTTAACCACATGGGCGGAATGATATTTCCTTGAAGGTGTATCTGCCCCACCGCATCCACCATAAAATTCCCGGTGCTGATTGTCATAACATCCAACCTCGATTCGTGAATGGATAATCAATAGGATTCTAACAGAAACCTGTTCATATCAAGGTTTCTGGAACGTATTGATCAAACCAGCTATGCAAAATCGGCTCAATTAGATGCTGTTAGAATCGAACAACATCCAACAGCATCTATCTAATTAAGGCGGTGTATTCCGCAACCGCTCAAATCGATCACGCTGAAGTCCAAAAGCCTTTTTGTCGGATGATGGTTGATTGTTTTCTGATTGGTTCTCCTGTTCTTGAGGACTTGCCTTTCGGGAGAAAACGGATTCCACACTAGAATCTGTATGATCGGAGCCGAAGCGATTCGCTGCCTTGCTTTTGTAAGGGTTGAAGGCGTTTTGCACGCTGCTCTTGGCTACAGAAATATCAACCTCTTTCATTTGTTGCTGTTGTTTTGTCCGGTCTCTGTCCTTCAGTTCCTTCAACTCTTCAGCTAACTGGGCAAACCTCTCTGGCATCCCCAAGCCTGCAAACATGGTGTAGGCAACCGCATAGTTTTCTGTCCATATTGGATCACCATATTTTCCGCTCATGGAAGTAAGTGGCTGATAATTACCTAATACTTTTTTGATCGTTTTTTCAGTAGCAATATCTTTGAAAAAGGCTGAATGACCTGGACGAATGATAAAACCACCATACATCGTAGCGGTATTAAAATGATGTCCACATGAAAAGAATCCATTGTCAATGCTGGCTTTCATTTTCTTCTCAAGTACATCCGTCGAATACTCGGGGTCAATTCTTGCTTTTGCAAAGGTAATGAATTTACCTGACAACTGGACTAATTTCATTAAGTCCGATGGATCAAACGTAATATTATCGCTCCCGAAGTTTGCTGGAATAACGTTTGATTCATGGATAATACTTAGGGTTGCATGATTGCTTTCATCTTTCCATGACAGGGCTTTTTGTTGGAACCCACGCAGATTCTTCTTCCGTTCAAAAATCTCGCAAAGCCATCTGTTATCGGTAGTGATCGCAGATGCTAGTGGTTTACTTTCCGTTGGCTCAAAAACACTAACTTGTAAATCCATAAATTGACGTATCTCATCCATGAGCAGTAGTGCGTTTGCCATTTCGTCTTGATCGTCGAACGGTATGGAAAAAAGAAGTGTAACCGGTACGGGAAAGAAACCTTCTTTTATTAAGCTAAGCACCAGGGAGCCAAATCCTGTTCCAAATCCCCCGCCTGCTCCAAGGGTAATTAAAAGATGGTCGATGTCCTCAAATTTTTTACTCATAGCGTTTGCTAGTTTTTGACGCATCTCATTCGCTTGCTTGTTTACTTTCGGATCAAAATATTCAACCACAAGCGCTGGTGTACGAGCTGCACCTTTCAGACCGTCAAATGTAATCCGATCTTCCTCAGGAATGTTTTTTAAGTGCAACATATCCGGTTCAGCAAAATTAATAGCCAGTGATGGGTAACAAATGGTTCCATCTGAAAATTTGTAGCCTGCTAGAATATCCGCCTCTTTATTTCCCTTTTGTCCTGCTCCAATAACACCAAAGCGGATGGATAAATTATTGATTAGTCCATGCTCAACCATGTAATCAAGCTCTCTGCTACTCATGATCAATGAATCCCTCCTTTCCTGCGACATCGATTAGGTAATCTACGAATAATTGCCCTTCCATAGATAACTCGTAAAGCGTCTGCCGTTTAAGAGAAATGGATTGTATCTCTACGAAGCCTGCAAAATGCAGAGCTTCAATACAACCATTAACAACTGTTTTTGAAAATGGGCTTTTATCAATAATGGTTTGCTTGTTTATCTTGGGGTTTTCCCCAATGATGCATAGTATCTCTCTGTGATTGGCAGATAACTTACTTCGAAATAGTTCATAGTTTCGTTGATCGTAAAGCGCCTGTTTCAATCGATGATTCCTCCTTTCTTTTCGTTTTCATACCTTTCGTTTTCTTTGCCAGATACAAACCTACAGGCTTATAACCAGCATGAGAAAACGAAAAAGACGCCCCCGTTAGATCAGAAGCGCCCGTGATTTTTCGTATTCATTTGATCTTCTGTTCTGCCATTTCTTCCTTGATCACTTGGCGTTGCCAATTTATCTGTTGCTTCTCCTGTTCATTTAACCCTGTCCTACCATTCTCCTGATCAATTTTTATCTGCTTCCCTCATATATACTTTGAACACTGACGATTGGTATTTCACTTTCACCTGCATACGGATTTAATGGAGGTTCGTCTGCATATGCAACAGCAACCAATGATGGTCCCTGAATATACTTTGGTGGTAACATCAATGTTTTTCCTGATTTCGTAATGATCCGTAAAACCAATTCCCCGCCGGTACCTTTATCTATCCGACTAACCTCCTGCCATGATGTACCAGTGAAACGCATAATTATATCCCAAGAGCTTCGTGCTTCTTCAGCACTGATGAATAGTACCTGCATGGCAACCGGATTCATGGTTACACTCTTTTCACCAGAATTCACTATCGGGGAAGATGGTGAGGGTTGTGTTAACCCTCCATTTTGTTGCAAGCGTTCATAATATCGCTGCCTCGCTTCATCCAGACGGATCTCAACCAACCCTTCTGTCAGTCCGTCATCTACTGGTACGATGGAAGCATGAAATAAAGCCATATCAACTTGATCTTGTAACCAGGTTCGTTTAGCCATCGTGTTGGCCGTGTCTACATGATTCGTACCGATAATTGAAGTAAAGAGTAATAGAAAGAGAGAAAATAAGAAAACCGGCACTAAGTTCCCTCCTTGTAATGCGGTACTGGTTCCATCGTTCCGTACAGTTCCATGTTCAGATCAGGAACAACATCCAGCCATGCAATTAATCTCGGACGAGGGTAGTGAACAACTACTTTGAAGGTATCGTAGGCAGTTAGTTCCTCATCCGAGAAGCCATTTTCTCGTGTGATGATGATTGTTACTTTATCGCTATCAATGGGAAGAGCTTTTTTCAATATTTCATCTTGTAAAAAGCTAGATACAATCGATTGAATATTGGCTGGTTGAAGTGTTCCTTTTTTGGCTAAGTGCATGGTAAGGTTAGCTGCTACATGTCGGACGTTCTCTTGTTCCTGAATATACTTGTGAACTTGAGCAAAGCCGCTCGGAACAGCTACCAGCAACATAATGGAAATCAATGTGGCAATGACGTATTTCATTCTGACCTCCCCCCTTAAATGAAAAACCCCACTAATTTAAAGGATATTAGTGGGGTTTTGCGTGTCTTCTCAGCCAAAAAGCCAATTCTTCAATTGTCATTTGCTTGTTTGCAACTTTTTTACATGTAGTAAAGAGTTCCTCATCTGTAACGATAATCGAGTAACCATTCAGCTCTAGAAAGACTGCTGCACAGCCATACGCTGTTCTCTTGTTCCCATCCGCAAAGTACTGAGCTGTGGCAAAGCCATGCATGTACACGGCTGCTTTAACAAATAAGCCGGGATATAATTGTTGTCCGGCAAACTCCTGAAAAGGTTTGTCTGCCATGAACTCAATTAATCCCGGCTCATGTTCACCTGATAATCCCCCATACCGTTCTAACATAACTTCATGAATGTCACGAATATCTTGTGGAGATAATGAAATCAATTTTTTGCCAACTTCCTAAGTGCCTCATCATTTCTATCGCAAACTTTTTTCGTCAGATCCCGGATGCTTTTGTTCGCTCCATTCTGGTTCGGCTGCTTTGAGTTTTGTTTGTTCAAGGCCATCTTTGATCCCTTCTTTCCTGCTTACTTTCTGGTACAACATTCGGTGGAAGTTATCATTTATTACTCTTATCGTATCCTATTACTACAAGAAAAGCCATGTTGCATTTAACCTCCCTCCTGTTCTTTAACAAGAGGGAGTACCTATTACTTCCGTTGGGTGAAGTTAAGCACCCGACTTAATGCATTATCAATGATCTCAATTTCAGAGCGGTAATCTTGTAATTGGCTGCCTGATCCATTATTTTTGTCAAATAGTTGGAACCCTTTTGACACGCCGAAGTTAAACTGAACAATGCCCTGTACACTATAGTTTTCACCCGGTTGAAGCCCGTACCAGATATCTCCCATGGTGATCGGACCTTTCTTGTCATGACGCCCTACGCCATTGTCTACTCCTTTCTCCCTGTTTCGGAAGAGGTACTTCCCTGGTCGATTTGGATCGGGTACATCACGTTTTGGCCCAGCCCATAGAGTCTGACCCTCCTGTACCAACGTTAGGCTAACCTGATGCCAGTAGGGGCGTTCCTTCACCCTTGCACGCTTCATCCAGTTGGCAACCCCACCCAATTCTCTCATCCAACTTGTCGTTGATTGAATGACTGGATATTTGCCGCTAACAGGATGTTTATGTCTTGGCTCCAGAATGACGTGTGTTAGGATCGTTTCACCTGCATACCAGGACTTGATTGTACTGGACTTGTACTCGTCTTTTGCGTGGATTTTCTGCCATTCTGGGGTGTGAAGCAAGACAAGCTTGGCATTCGGTTCAAACACTTCAAACTTTCGGTCATCTGCCTTTTGGACGGTAATCGTGTAATCAAAGCTAATTTCATCTGTCTCGGTTTTGGGATCGAAGTATTCAACTTCACAAAGTATATCCTCACCAGTATCTGGATCAGTACCACAAGGTTCCTCTTCTATTCGCTTTACTTCATAGTAGATGTTGAAACTTGCCTTTGTTTTCATGATAATACTGAATCCATCCAGTGTTGCTACATAATCAGTTCCGTTAAGTACATCTCTCCATGTGGTCTCAGTCGGAACCGTTGTACCTGTATAGATATGCTCGGCATGTTGAGCTGAACTAGATACTGTGAAGTTCTGTGGAAGCCCTGGACCACTTACCTTCAATGTAATGGATGCTGGCTGATAGGTTGCAAAGGCTTTGGCAGAAGCTATACTTTCAGGGGTAGGTGTTACCTTTACATTTTCAAATTCACCATATAGCCCCTCGATCTGATCTACCCTCTCCGTGATTTTCTGATTGATCTCGTTGGTTATGGTTACGTAGAGTTGGTCAATTTTTTGATAAGGCAGTTCCACACGGACACGAACTGGTTCACGTTCCCAAACTCCATCTGCATTCAATGCAAGTTCACGATTGTCACTATCAAATAGCCGTATGATAGACTTACCAGCATCATGGTTGCCGCCTCCACCTCCAGATGGAATCTCAGGTTCTTCTGGAATAGTAGTGGTCCCAATCTTTAGCGTTACTGTGAATTGGCATCCAACAGCTTGAGGTAAAGCTGTATCATTAACTACAGCCTTAACAGTGTAAGTTCCTTGATTCAAATTACTAACTGAGTACCCTTCATCTGGAACTTGGGATTCATTCGGTTTTGGACCTGTGTAGGTTGCCTTCACTAAAAAATGAAAGTCGGTTGCTGAATCAGACAAAACCACTCCGAAATTATCCAGTTTTGCTGCATTGATTGAATGGGTACTACCACTTGGCACATTCAGTGTTACATCACCTTTTTTGGAGTCATATATGTGCATAAACACTATGCTACAATCTTGAGTTGCACCAAGAACAATCGTTTGACCCCAACAGTTGGTAGCAGTAGGTGTACTGGCTGTAAACTCCAGAGTGGAGGTGGAGCTAATCATTACAGTAAATGTTTTGCCTGAACCTTTCGAAGCCCCATTTAGTTTTAGTGTTCCTGTTTCTGCAAATGTTAGCTTTATTTGAGTAACACCACTTGGCATCGTGTAAGTTCCACCACTTGGTAAGCTAACTGTGTTCGTGCCAACTACAGCCGATACAATTGCTGGTGATGTCGCAATATCACAACCTTGCGGATCAGGGCCTCCACCGCCACTTGCAGGTTTCACTGTGATCTTCCAGCAGTTCGTATTTGTTGGTGTGTTAGGCTTGAACTCAAGGGTAGCAGTTGAGGAAATGGTTATCGTAAATGTAGTATTTCTTCCTTTCGAACTACCATTTACAAGCAATTCACCTTGTTCAGAAAAAGTGACTTTTAAGCTGGTGATTCCACTTGGCATTGTGAATGTTCCATTGCTTCTCACAGTTGTTGTGGTTGTTCCAGCATTCAACGTTGCCTGCATAGGTGATGTAGTAATATCACAAGAAGTTGGTGTGTTTCCTGCATCCAAATAGATGATGATATATCCTTCACATTCTTCTGCAATGTCTTCTCCAGAATACCAGGACAACTTATACTCTCCTGAGATATAGTTGCCCTCTTCATCTTTTGGAAACCTAACATCATGGCTATTGTAATCATGATTAGTTCCCCATAACCAGTCTCCGTTGGGAAGCCTGCGAATCCATTCACCATTCTGCTTGAGATATAAGTTTGCTTGAGCCTTCATTCCAGGGTGAAACTCGATACCCTTGAAATTATAAGGGAGGGTGATAAAATCCTCTGGTGACAGGTTAATTGCTGTTCCCCTTTGTACTGTTTTTGTTCCATTGATGGTTACATACTCAGGTATTTCACAAGAATCTTGTGATCTAGCAGTAAACCCTACACTGAACGTACAATTAGCTGGAGAACTGGAAACAAAATATAGTTTTACATACTCATCCGGTTCAAGACTTGCTGGTAAAATTACATCAATTGGTAAATTTGCTGATCTTTGTTCGGCTATTAACTTGTTATTTTTCGGATCACCATAGTACCATTTACCAGGGTAGGTAGCAGCAACATTCATGTGGGTATCGTATCTGCCATCTGGAAGTTCGGTGAAACTGTTGAAAAATATATCATTTTGGTAATCAAGGTTACCACCCGAATCATAGTAATTAAGCTCAATGTCTGTTATTTCAGATGGAGGTTCACCTGTTACCATCACTTTAAGACTTTTCTGTTGGTCTATCGAACAACTTTCGTTTACCTCGATTACAACATCCATTTTGCACCTAACTGCATCACCATTGACTTCTTCGTCAACAAAGACGGTGTATTTCTCCCCGCCTTTATTCAACAAAAGCTGACTTTCAGGTGGAGCCGAAGGGTTGGGTAATGTTAGTTCATTCGTCCTGTAAGGAATTAAACCTCCCCTGTCATTGTCATTTTCTGTCATAGTGAGAATTATCTCCGACAGATCAGGCTTAATGGCTTTCCAGATTACTTCAGCAGGTTTTGTTTTGCGTTTCCCGTCATCTGGATCAATAAAGGTATAGAACGCTTTGAAGTTTAACTGTTCTCCAATGGCAACTTTGATTAACTTTGGGACATCATCATAAATCTCAGAGATACCCCTGGAGTACTCAATATAGCATTTATACTCGGTCTCCCCCTCTTTCGATCCATTTAAGACCCAACAATTACTCCCATTCTCAAAAGTAAGGGTAAATGTTTTGGGAATATTGTTCTCTATTTCCACATAATTCACATTGGAACCAATTATCGTTCCATTTAATCTCCAAGTGCCTTTTTTCCCAGCAGGGTGGCTTACATGCAGATACCAGGTGTCTTTCTTAAACGTATAGCTACCACTTCCCATTAATCTTTCTATATCGCCACTATCTGCCATAGCACTTACAAGCATCTGCAAACCTGGAGTCGGGTGCTCAATATCACATGATTCGGAAATGGAACCTAGACTGATTGGTTTGGCCCCCCTGTTGTCTGTCCAATCTGTCTCATCGGGCGGCGTTGACTTGTCATAGTTGATGTTGGCCGCAAAATAGAGTGTGGTTGCTGAGCTACTCAGTCCGCTAACCGAAACACTATAACGCCTGCGCTCACCTCCAGCGAGATTTGTTGCTTTTCCACTAGATAAAGCCGGTGTTGAAGTAAGTGTTGCAGTCACAGCCGATGCACTTGGATCAGAACTAGTGGCAAATTTAAAAGCCAACAACGGGTTGTACGTCGTTTGGCTTTGGTTGACTACATCAAATTCAACTTTTCTCAATTCGCTCCAATTGGTAACGTTGGCTGGATAGAAGGTGATACTGCTTTCATCGACTAGCAAATTCGCTTGTACCGGGGCTGGATCAACGGTAAATGTGTATTCATACGCCACAGTACTTTTCACATCTGACGAGTTTTGAGCTGCTCGACCGTGTAAATCCCTGATATACAAATAGACTTTGTACGTTCCAGGAGTCGTTGGTACAAATTTCATTTGTTGATCAGTTGCTCCTGAGCCGTTCCACGTGTAATTTACACCTGCTTGGGGAGATGGTCGAATTTCCCTGCCGGTAATAAGCGATTGGTAGCCACTATTCGTTGTCACGTTGAAAACTGCAAGATTCTCAATGAGTATACCCTGATCGTAGTAGCTGTGGTCGGTAGCAGAAGCCAAGATATTAACCGTTTGGTTGACCTTATATGTTGGATTTTCTGTTTTAACAGAAGCGATCGGTCTTGGGGTCGTATAGAATTGTCCAACCGATTTCCAATAGTCATCAGGGTCAGAAGATTTTTGCACAAGGTTATCCCCATCTATTTTCCCGTGACCGCCTGATGCAACAGCAAGTTCAGCAAGGTTATAGGCTTGGTATGAACTAATAAATCCTTTGTCATCCTTTACCTCTGCTCGATACACATTTGAGCGACTGCTGTTTAACACATAATCAGGATTTCCATTAAGTTGAGTTACCCATTGTCTTGCTTCTGTTTCGTCAACATAGTACCAGCCTCTATCCGCTTGGGCATTGGAATCAACAAAGCCAAGTGCATTCCCAGCATTCGCACCATCTACCTTAATATCTGCCATAATTGCACCCAATTTAACTCCATCAAGTGCCGATATGTTTAGCTCTGTAAATGGCTTGACTAGCACCTTGGCTTTGTTGATTTTTGCTAAAGTAATTCCATGATCACTAGCAGCTATTGAAGCAGAAGCAAATTGAGAGGGGGCAAGATACCCAAGTATCCCACCCCCTGTAACAATTAAGGCTAGTATGGTCTTAGTGGCTTGTCTAACAAATCTTTTTAGCTTCATTTTGCCACCCCATTGCTATTTTCTTTTTCGAACATCAATTCGCTCAATTTTTGGTAATTCATACAAGTATGAAGCATACGATCTTGATTTATCACCTATTGCTGAAAAGCCTATTTTTTTGTAACTTGATAATTTGATTGAGTATGTCTTTCCATATGGAGCTTGTTCAAGTTTATTGTCTTGTGTGAGAAGTTGAACCCCAAGCATTAGATTTCCTTCAACATATTCTTTTGGAACCTTCATTGTCAGAACACCATTCTTAATGCTCAGACTCTTATGAAATTCCAAAGCATACTTTTCAGCAGTAGCAATTCCTATTTTATCCGTATGGATCGCCTTTAGAATGGCTGCTGTATCTGCACGAGTAAATAGGACTGTCTCGTTGTATTTGGGACCAGGGAGAAATGGCTTCATCCAACCAGTGTTAACTAACATACCAACATTGGTGTAGCCATCAAGCTTCTTGCCCCACATTGACGTGTAGATATTCAATGTAATGATAGCAACTTCACCTTTTTGCAGAAGCTTGTTGCTATCAATGGTAACACCATTGAGTATTCCAGCTTTTTTTGCCTTCTCGTAAGCATCTTTTGCCCAGTGACCAACCGGAATCTCAGGAACAGGTGCTTTATCCTTCAATCCCATCATGGCAGAAAGTCCAGCGATCAGTTGACTTTGTGATATTGTAGTATCTGGCCGAAAAGTTCCATCTGCATTCAGATACATGAATTTATTGTCCAGCGCCCATTGGATGTTAGCCTTTTCTGGATGGTTCTCATAGTCCTTTTTTACAGGTGCAGCAGTAGCCGTATTCGAAATCGCCAAACTTGTTACAGTGCCGCCAAATGCAAGTGTGGCTGCCAAAATCACTTTACTTGTCAGAGTGAAAAACTTTCGTTTCATCCGCTAACCCTCCTTTATCGGTTGGTACTTAACTCTTTTATGCTTCGCCCATTTATAGCAGATCTGGTAAGTTCGAGCGCACTTTCTATTTAACTAAGTAGTTCTTCTTTATTTTACCATTTCCTCCCTATAAATAGGCATCCACTTGACCAACTACCATACAATTGTCACAAGCAAAGTAACCATTAGGCAGTGGTTCCATAAACTCTATAGAGCAACTTGGACAAAAACGAATCAACCGACTTTCGGTTTCATAACCCGCAATTACACTTTCTGTCGTTTGCATCAAATTTCTCCTTTCACTACTTTTCTAATTCACGGGAATTTTGTGTTTTTTGTAAGAAGCTTCTTAGTTTTTCCACCCCAACGTTACCTTCCATTTTGTCAATCACTTTCCCCTGTTGTTCAATAAATAGAGTTGGAGTTACCATAGCTCCCAAAGCTTTCGCTCGCTCCATATTTTCAGCATTCTCCAAGATGTTGATTTTCTCTACCTTCAGATCAGGAAATTCCTTGATCACTTTTGAAAAGGTCGGTTCAAATTTCTGGCAGTAACCACAACTGGAGCTGTACACATAGATCAATTTGACAGATTGATTATCAGCATTTACTTTTGAGACAAACACGGCCAACAAACTTGCCAGAAGCAATAAGAGGATTCCTGCTGCCAACCATTTATTACGCTTGATTATAGTTACCATTATGAACTCACCTTTCATGCAACATATTCGATCAAATTTCGAAAGAACTCAATTGTAGTAGGCAATACACCGTCTGTACCAAACAGTAAATACCCTCCACACGCTATCAGGAAGAGAATTCCCAGTAACCATGTGATGGGGCTAGATAAAAACTCCATGTTATTTGCCTCCATTGGACTAGGGGATATACTCACTGATCATTGTCCCTGTAAATTTAAATGTTGTTTTTTCTCCATGGAGAAAAACAATTGCTCGTACCCACGGTGTTGGTTCAACCTGTATGGTCAAGGTCACCTGATTTTGAGAACTTGTGAATTCACCATGCTGTGGGCGAATCGCCCTTGAACTGCTCGTTACATGAGAAGCAACAAAAAAAGGAGTACCTTGCGAATACCCCCGCTTCTGTAACACCTGCGTATAATGATTTTTTACGGAAGGACTCAAATATCCCTCTGCGGACATTTCCCGTAATACTTGCTCCCAAATGCCTCGCACTTCTGCCTTTTCTTGTTGCATTTCTGAGAAACCGACGATACCCACAATAACAGGTACAAAATACAAGAGGATCAGCATAAACGATAGAATTCCTTTCATGACTCAATCCCCCTTACTGATAAGAAGCTTTCACAATGGAATCTTTACGCTGCTGATGACTTTCCTTCATCTGTTGGAACTCCGTTGATAGCCATATTGCTCCTGCAACTGTTAGAACAAGTAGGGATAAGATAAGTGTGGCAATTACCCCTGTCTTCATCTATTTGAACGTATCAGCCTGGGATGGGGTTTCGCTACCCGTAATCGCAGGAATTGTGACTGTACCATTAGCAGGGTTATTTTTCAAACCGGATGTTTGATTAGCCTGATCATTAGTCTGTTGTTGGACAGAAGGTCCAAAACCCAAGTAAACTACCGAGCCAATCAAAGCTAAACCAAGTATTCCTAACAGAAGTCCACCTATTATTTTGTTAACAATCTCCATTTTCAATCCTCCAACTCACAACTTATTTTTGGGGTACTAGTTCCTTCATCTGCTTTCCTACTTCTTGCGTAAGTCCAGAAGGTTGTTGGTTCGGTTGAACAGGATCAGCACCTATTCCCTTCCATAAAACCACTAACACAACTGAGACCAAAACAATGCCGATAAGGATTTCCAGTAGAAAGCTAACGATTTTGTTGATTGTTTCAATAGTTTATCCCTCCTTCAGCTCCATCCCATCATCTTTTTGATTACCAACCACATCGATGTAATCATGATGACAGCAAAAACACCTACTCCAACTCTTGGAGAAAGCAAGGCAAAAAATTCAATCCTTGCCAATTCTCTTCTCCATCTGGCAGCTCTTCTTGCACGAAGATTATCAACGGAGTATATTAGACTCTTCTGTGAAATCTCAGGTAATGAATATAACGCCTCATGCAGTGCATTACGTAGCATCAATTTTTCTTCAGGAAACGCTACCCATTCTTCCATCTTCTGAAGAGCACCTGAAATATCTTTTCGAAAGTACACCTCTTCGACTAACGCTTGATGCAAAATTCTTGTTCCGACCAAAGAACGTCTGATTTTCTCAAAATCAGAAATTTGATGATATTGCACAAAGTCGGCTAAACGGGAGAAACAATGGATGAAGTCTCCCTGTAGGATGCGTTTTCGTTGATCACTGCGATATTGAACATAATAGAAAGACAACCATAATGATCCGAACGGAAGGATCAGAGTAACCACAAATACTCCTTTACTCTGAAGCAACACACCACAAACAGCGAGAAAAGACTCAACCGTAAAAAGCAATAGTAGAAAAAAAAGCAGGTATTCTCCCAGTGATAATGTCAATCCTGCCCGTTTTAATTGCTGTCGGATACCCTCCCAATTTGCAGTTGACACCCACTTTTTACTTCTTTCTCTTAGCCGCAAGATCCGGTACGAGTCAGGTTTATCTCTAATCCGTAACGTTCCTTCTCGCAGCGTAAATAAGCTCCATATCAACCAAAACAATCCAGAAGTAAACAATACAAGCCATATCTGTTCAATAATGAGGTTCATATATTACCTCCTTTCATTCTGAAATAGGAGTAGATAATCATTACGATCCAGGTGACAAATGCAAAAGCCAGCAAGCTGTGCCCTTCGTCCGTCTGTAGAAAAAATTGCTTCATCATCGGCAGAAAGGATGCCAGGAATACAATTCCTAGAAAAGTAAGTCCGATAACGATGAAGTTCGAATAAAAGGCGCCAATTGTGATAATCTCTCGCTCTTCTTCCTCATCCCGAGAAGTATGCATTTCGAGCTGAAGCTGCGTAAGCGATCGGGTAATGTTATCGGCTTCTCCTTCCAGACCGGAAATCAGATAATTGACAAACGTATGGCCCCACTCAGAATTAAGGATCTGAGCAAATTCTCTCAATCCCTCCTTCTGGGATGACCCATTATGAAGTCGCCTTAACAGCCAGGACAAGACAGGAGTCATTTCCTTCGGACAATCCGGTTCTGAGTAGTGAAAAGCGGTAATGATGTTTTCTTTCGTTCTGACATAACTGTTTTTATACACGTCGACAAAGGGAAGCAACCCCTTTCTTTTTGCTCGATGAGCAACGCTCATGAACTTTGCCTTTAAAAGTAGTTGCGGGAGCACTCCACCTAGACCAGTGAATAAGACAGTTAACAGGAACTGATTCGTATACCATTCCACAACGATTCCAAACACGCTTGCAAGGAATACCGATTGAAGAAATAATCCTGTCAATGATAGGGGCCGTTCCAATCCAATTTCACTCCACATTTGCCACTTCGTTAATGTATTCTTGATCAATTGTTGGCTTTTTTTCGTTTGATAAGCCGATCCTCTCTGAAAAAACCAGCTAAGAAGCCTGGTATCAATGCTTTTTCTTAATACGTGATATTCATTTGGCTTTTTTAATTGAGTTTTTGAAATTGTAATAAGGCCCAAGCTGTACCAAAGAGCGTACAAACCGATTCCAGCAAATAAAAAGAGTGTGATTTCCATGATCATTTGATCCACGGATTACCACACTCCCAACTGCTGCAAAGCATCGATATTCACATCTGGTTCACTCTCAAACAGCCCTCTTTTTTCCGCTGGGATCTTCTCACCCGTCCATACATAATTGCCGTTTTTATCACGGTATACCAAGTGTTTGGCATCCAGTTGATTCTTGTCATTTAGATAGGGGCAGAAAACACTGGACACATACCGTTTTCCTGAATGGTAGTCCTTCTCAAGCATGATGAATAAATCCAATCCACCGGCTATATCTTGTCTGATCCCCTCTCTATCGCTTTTGCGATACTGATAGACCAATGATTCAAACGTCCTCATAGCATCCTTGGGGGAAACAACTTTCAAATGCAGCGAGGTGAATGTAAAACCTGGCGCTCTCAAAGCAGATTCAGTGACATAGTGTGCTTCGAATGGATAGCGCATCTCTCCCACTGCCAATGATCGGGTTGAATTACGGAAGCTGTGACCATACATGACTTCAAATGGCTCTTCTTCCACGTAACACTTTTCAACCACAACCTTGCCCCAAATCTCTCCAATTCCAAGCTCTGGAACCTGTTCAATAACTGTGAGCGTATTCGTTTGCGGATCTTTCTCCAGAATCAATGATCGAAGGAGTGTTGTTTTCCCTGTATCCATCCCTCCGGCTATGGCGATACTAGCCCTGCTCCGCCCGATTTCTCGTAACAGATTCCGGATCTTCTGATCCATTTCCATCGTCTCAAGGGTTAAATATCCCTTATCAGGAATACGGACGATAATCGTTCGGATACTTCTTGGAGGGCAATACATTTGGATTCGTAATCGGTTCTGCTTGATTTCACCAGACAAGGCAGAACGTTTGGCATGAAGTGTCCCGCCTGTAAGATGAGCAACCTCGTTTTGCAAAACCTCTACCTCTTCAGAAGTTGGGATATAGGGATAGGTTTTTAGGATTCCGTGTTCCGTGTACTCAACAGGCCTGTTTTCAAAAATCCAAACGTTCTCAATAAATGGACTTTGAAATAATACAGCATCCAAGACCATCTGCCCGAACGTTCGATAGATCAGTGATAAATAGATCGGTACATTGGGATACAAAGATGCAGAAGGTGTCCAGCGATTATAAACAAAATGGCTCTCAAGCTGGCGGGCCAATATTTCTTTTGCCTGCTGATTGCCTTGTGCTGCCGCATGAAGTTGTTGCTTGATATTCTCCTGAATCTCCGGGTGAATCTCATTCATACTGGTAAAATATTCTTTTGTCTTTCTTATGAAAAACTCCATATCCATTTACTCGATCACCTCCTGAATAACCGCTGCAAGATAGCACCTGGTTGTCTTCTACTTTGCGTAAAGGTCCAGTCCAATTTTTCCAAGGCTTTTCGCATCTTTTTTGACAAGGGAATCTGACCTTTATCAATCTTTAAAGGGAGTAGAGGATATTCATACGGAATGACACCCATCACTTGATTTTGTCCAAGAAACTGTTTTACTTCTTGAATGGAAGTATACCGATCATCGAAATGAGTTAGCAACAATCTTGATTTATCGGCAAAAGCTGGCTGGATTATCCGCAACATTCCACCAAGTGAAAGACTGTCCGGTCGAACTACATAGATGATTTGATCTGCCTCTTCCTGAATCCTTGCTGCATGGAACGGGCGGCCAATATCAATCCAGACTTCATCGTATTGCTTGCGAACCATCCGGAAAAAGGTAGCAACCTCTTGATTGCCCCATGCTTCAACTGCTGAGATAACCGAGACATTTTTGGCTGATGGATGTTGAACGGTAAACGGCATAAATTCATCATTCCCACGGACCAAATAAGATCGCATATGGGATAGCTGAGCTGCTTGTGCTCGGAGAGTTACACTCAAATCTCGTTTATCTTCGTTCATATCAACCAGAAGAATTTTTTTGTCCGGGTTTTGCTCGGCATACCAAGGGGCAGCAAGAAGAAACAAACTGGTAATCCCCGTTCCACCACTTCCCAGAAACACACGGATTTTACAATCAACTTCTTCATCTCTAGCCTTGGTGTCTGACCCCTCCAATAAAAACGTGAGAAATTTTTGAATTTCCTCTTCTGTTAGTAACGGCTCAAGAACGACAAGCTGTGGATAGGATTGCTGAAGAAGCTGAAACAGTACATGTTCCTGGGTTGAAGCTGCTCGAATCACGATATACTCACTCTTCACAAGTGGAAGCCATTCCCACGGTTGTTTTTCGATAAGTGAAGGCAGTATCAAGCAGAGATCAGGTTTATACTCGTCTACTTTTTCGAAGAAAGTATCGGAGGTAGTCGCCAATATCGGTAAGAATGTCTTGGGCAGCATCGAGAATGTTTTGTCCTGTTCATCATGAAGCACAACAATTTTACGATTCTTCATGGTCTGCCCCCTTTCACCTTACCATCTGCAATCGAGGAAACCACTTTCCCTTGCAAACTCACACCAATTTGCCAATCTCCAAACTGTCTCGCTTCCTGAAGCACTTTATGTTGTTCTGGCGTAAGGTTTAACAGGATTTTGGCTGGTGTCATGGTCGGCTTTCCTCGAAAGGTTGCCGCCAATCGATCTCTTGTGTCTGAGCCTTCGACGACCTGCTGAACTGTATCTCCAACAGCCGTTGACAGTTTGGGTGGTAAAAGTGAAAAGACTTCTGCCCCTTCCCCATCCTTGATTCCTGCCGCAGTTGAGATAAAGAGAAGATCGGCTGCTTGATTCGTCTTCTTGAATAAAGTTGGAACTTTGGGGAGTTCTCCTTCCTGCCGATCTACCTCCGGCGTGTACTTTACCCATATACCAACAGTATCACCCGTTCGAATCGCCGTAAGTGTACCAAAATCGCTTAGATTGAACTCATACTGAAGTTCTTTCTTGTTCGGATCTGGAAGAAGTTTATCTTCCGTGAGCTGCCAATCTAGTACAGGATTCAACTCGCCTACCTTTTGGAAAGTTCGCTTCCCTACTACCTTGGATGGTTCTGTAAATACACCGGGAATAGGATGGTCTTTAGACATCGGTAAATAGGTAAGATCAGATGCAAGAATAGGCGTGTATGGTTCGATGAGATGCCCTTCCTTAACTGCTACAACTTTGATATATTTCTGTTCCACAATCCGCTTTTCCATGACCTTGTATCCGAGATACCCACCACCTGACGCTACAACCAAAGCAAGGAAAGCGTTAAGTATTTGTTTTCTACGGTTAATGCTCACGCATGTTCCCCCTTACCTGCACTGCAAATGCCTAGATTTTTCAATACGTTGGTTAAACCGTGCTACTCGTGGATGAATGGGATGTATTACTGATTCTGCTGATTTCTTTTTCCTTGTTGAACGTGGTTTCTTTTGTTTGACTTCTTCTTGCATAGATTCCCCTCCCTTTATATTAATTAGAGTTCTGTCACTCCAGAGGAAGCAGCAAGTCATCTTGCCGATTCCTAGCAATGGCAAAACAAAAACGCCACTAGTTTCACTCCTTTGGAGAGAAGCTTTCAGGATAGTCTCTCATTAGGGATTCAATTCTTATCTCACCAGTTGGAACATGCAGTTGATTATCTACCTCTATTAACCGAACATAATATTCGCTCTCATGCACATCGACAACTACTAAACCAGTGACGAGTCTTCCCTCAAAAATAAACTGAACATCGGGAATTTCAATCAATTGAGTCACCTCCATTAGCGTTCTATCGTTTCACTCTGACGATATGACCTTCACGAATAAAAAGCGCCTCTGACCTTGCAGAATGAACACTGATAGGTTGTCCTCTTTCAAAACACCATTCATACCGACCAGCGATCCAACCATCCCCGAATTTGACTTCAATATAAGAACCAGCGTGGATTGGTTTATCTTCAACATAATGGCGCAATCCTCCGGTTTCTGATGCAAGCCATATTTCACCTTCGATCATGTCAGTACGTTTGGCAACTGGCGCCATCGGGTCCTTTTCCGACGTCCACCGATGTACATGCTTCTCTTCTTTACCAGGCATCGGTTCAACCCAGTCGCACTCATAGGAAGTTCCTACGTAACTTTCAAATAATTCCGTGTGAAACAGCATCCGAAGTTGACCGAACTGGGGATAGTAATACCAATCCCGATTGGGAAGTCGATCAATGAGCGAGTACCATGCTGCAATGAAAAATTCATCGTTTGTCTTCAGTACATATTCAGGCACTCCTTGCAGCACTTCATAGCGGCGTTTGCCTAGGACTTGCTCGGTATTATCCTCACGATATCGATAACCTGAATCAAGGCAGAACAAGGAGAAATGAAACACAGTTAAGTTAATTTTCTCATCGGAATATAGATCTATCAGCCATTTCAATCGTTTGCGCCGTTCGGATACTGTGCGTGTATAGAGGTAAATGCTGTTTTCCTTCTGCAAGTTGTCAAATATTTGGCGAGGATAGACATAGCAAGGTCTTCCCTCGAAAGAATATTTTCTTTGAATCATCGGAATCGTAAAATCCGCTTGCAGATTCTGTAATTTGTCGTTTAAAGACTCTAGCGACAATTTATTTTCTGTTGTTTGAGTTGCTAGTGGCATCAATAGTCCTCCTTATCATGAAAGTAGTCCGAAACATATTCGGGTAGCTTCTTTTGCTATTCGTTGATGCTCCTGATCCAGCCGTTGCACATCATAAAGCCTGACAATGATGTGTACCAGTTGTTTTTCGTTCGAAGGCATACCCTTCGTCGCATCCAGTAGCTTCTTCTTGTCTATCAGACCTTTTTCTCTGTCAACAAAAGGTTGCTTGGCGTATTCTTGTAAGTTTGGATGTGCTTCTAAGGCATACATTACCGCACGCCAGGAACGGCTATTCGTCCGTTTCTGCTGCCTCTGATTCTGAAGTGCACGTTTAGCTCTATCATGAGATCGGAAGTAGCCGCTACACTTTTTCCAAGTATGCTCACAAGACTGACGCTCAGCTATGTAAAAGCCTCGTTCAGAAGTCATAAGTTTCCGTTGCATTTTCCCTCTCTCCTTTCTGGTTTGATCCTCTACAAGCTGTACAATCATGTTTGTAAATCTTGCACAGGATCACTCCTGTGTAACATATGTGCATCTCAGCTTCCCAAGGCGCTGAAAACCCGAAGCAGAATATAGTAAAGTTTTCTCGCTACCCACGCTCTTCATAGTAATGGGTTTACTATGAGTCAAGGCGTGCCTATTTGGTCACTGCTTCTTCAACCAGGTTACGGGCACATAACGCAACCATTCGTATATGAAGTTTTCAAGGTTCAAGGGAAGGATTGTTATCCACCCCCCAGACGATACAAAGCATATTTTGTATGTGTCTGGGCGGAGGAAAACTCCGCATTTTAGAACGTATGTTCTGCACAAAGGGCGAATTAGTCCACCAGCCGAGGGTTGATCACCGGCATTTCACCAGTTTGGATGAATGGATTGTAAATGGCTTAGTAACTGTGATTGTCGCTGTTTAAAAATAAGTTCATATTTTTCAGCAACCTTAGTAAGATAATCAGAACGAAACGGATTAGATGTTCGGAGATTTAAAGCTTGAAAGCGGAGCGATTCAATGACTTCAAGAATTTCTATGCCATCAGCACCATCAAACAAATCGACTTTGATTGGAATTTCTTGCATACTCCCTTGCATTAGTCGGCTCCTTTTGTTATGATTTTTTTAGGTGTTTTACGCCGTCCGTTTACGGGCGGTTTTTTCTTTGTATTCTTCTAGGTACTCACGTATTTCACTTACTTTGCCGAAGACGATCACCAACACATTTTGAGATGAATCTGGAAGCAGAACTTTCATAGTTCACCTCCCTTCAGTAACCACTGCCACTTGTTAGTCATTCTGACTACTTAGTAATACATCAGTTTTTACTTGTAGAACTTTAGCAAAATCACCAATCTCCTTCATTGTCACCCCCTTTTTGTTCGTAACAATCAACGAAACAGTTCCTTGTGAATAGCCAATTTGTTCTCCAAATTCCTCTTGCGACATTCCCTTTTTAAAAAGTTCAAGTCTGAGGTTTTTTCCAATTAGAAATTGACTCATTCATTGCCTCCTACCTGTAGTGATTAATATTGGGTAATAAAATAAGCGCCAAAATCCAGTTAAGATTTAACATTAATGGATTATTAAAGGCGCCCATGATATTATTTTCTTAGGTGAATGTAGTATCATAGGCTTTATCAGTAGCTGACTCTTCTGGGGAGATTGAGTCAGCTACAAATGTTTTTATGAGGTACACGGTATCCTGTTCGAATATTCTGTCATCCCTTTTTATCGTTAAGTTTTTTCTACATACTATGCTCGTTTTGCCCCGTTCTTTAGGGCCTTATTTCTTTCAATCTCTCGAAAAGCTTGCTCCAATAATTCACGGCGAAATGCTCTTGTTGAAATTATAATTTTCTCATCCTTCGAACCGCTCTCGATCATTCCGAGTTTTTTTGTAGATTTCACCATGTTCACCCCTTTCAACAGCATCACTAACGATGAGTTTTTCTTTGACTTTTTCTATATTTTTTAAGCCTTTTGTAGTAAAGATGATTTGCTCTGAATCAACTACTATTATGCTGTTTGGCAAGCACTAGTTTTTGATTCGTGAACTTCATTCTCATCAAAAAGTTCTTCAACAGTTTTTTCAACCAACTTGGCTATCATAATTGCAATTTGAAGTGGTGGGGTGTTACGTCCAGTTTCAATCATGCTGTATCCACTTTTTGAACTGTATCCCAACTTTTTCGCCATTACTGCCTGGGTAAACCCTTTGCCTTTCCTGGCATTACGCAGTTTATTGTTCACGAATTTCACCTCCTGTAAATTTCACGTTTCGTGAACTTCTTGATTAAAGTATATGTTCATGAATCATGAATGTCAACACAAAAGTACATTTTTTATGAATTTTTCACTCAGAATTATCTATTTAGTTCATTTTCCATGTACAATTCTGTATGGAGGTGATTATCCGCTTATGTATGGTCAACGGATTCGTCAATTACGCAAAGAACATAAAATGACACAAGAAGCTCTTGCAAAGAGACTTAATAAAGCTAAATCAACAATCTCACAATATGAAAATGAAATTAATGAACCCGATATAGACACTCTTTCTCAAATGGCGCAGATATTTAACGTTTCAATTGATTTTATTTCTGGAAAAAGTTCCAATAGAAGCGATCATGAAACCCAAGATTATGACTATACCAACGACCCTACAGTTACTGGAGAACTCAGAGAACTATTAGATATTCTAAATTCGTTACCACCCGATAAACAGGTAGATATTATTCAACAAGCCTTAACTTATGCCGCAGGTATTAAAGCAAGGAACCGCTCAACTCAGAAATGAGGAACGGTTCCCTTTTATTTTCTCTATAATTTTTTTTGCTTCTGGGTTAATTTCTTTATTTTCTATAACAGTTCTAAGTGCTGCCACCACTTCTTTACTAATATTTTGATTTTCCCTTCGTCTAAAAAACAATTCCTGCACCCCCAAAAAAACCGATCATATGTTTGTGTTCATTATCCAACGTTTTACATTTATCGTCAAACAAAAAAGTGATGTACTTTCTACATCACTAATGGTACCACGGATATTGTCGAAAATAATCTACCATTCAACTACCAATCTCAATCACTTCACAGGGATGTGAAACCTATTTCACCACCCCGTGAAAGGTGTTTCGCTCCCCTGCGAAATGGTATTAGCTTTTCAAAGTGAGACCCTTTCAATTCGAACCTTCCCCAAAAACTAGAGATGCTACCAAGTTAGTTGTCTTCTTTTTCGTCATGTTCATCACAAGTTTCTTACTGCAATTACTGATCGTCACGACATGTCCATCAGTAAGCGTAATTTCATCCTGCCCATTGAATTCCTTAATGTGACTCGTATTTACCAAGTGAAATCGTGACAGTTTTTCAAATCTCGAATTATGTTCGTCCAAGAACTCTTCATAACTTCTTAGACTGGCTCCAGATGGAACCGGCTCATTCTGTTTTATGGTATGGATAAGGCACCCTGGAGATTTTGACTCAATATAAAGAACTTCGGCAGCTAAAAACTGATGTATTATTGTATGTCCATCATATGCAGGGATAAATATTCCTCCACTTTCTTTGAACTCTTTAAAAAAATAATATTGTTGTAGGTTTTCAAACGCCCTTTTAATTCTTTTAAAATCATACAGAAATCGTTTCGAAATTACATCTATTACTCCAACTGTATAGGAGTCAAATGCATCTACGTTCTCTCCGGTGATCAGGATCGCCGGGATATTATAGCCTTCGTCTAAAAGGATTGAGTAAGCTTGAATACCGTTAAGACTATATTCACCTAGGTTAACATCGATAACCAAGCAATTAATGTCCGGATTTTCCTTAACTTTTCTGATCATCTCATCAGCACTTTTAGCTGTTGATACCTGACTCACAAATGGAAAATGCTCAAGTAAGGACACCGCAATTCTCCGATGAATGTCCCAATCGTCTACGACTAAAACAGATAGCTCTTTCTTAAACAAGGTACTCCCCTCCCTCTCTTTTGTAGTTATACTAACACGCAATATATTCCTAGTAATCCATAATTGAGGTATGCTTCATTTCTTGTTTATTTATATCCCATATTATGGTATAATTTCCAACTTAATCGAGTAGGAGGGGGTGACTAACCCCCGTCCTCTCACACCACCGTACGTACCGTCCGGTATACGGCGGTTCACCAAGCTTGACGAATTTCCAAATATCTTTGTACTAAACTCTTAAGTCCTTGTCCTTGCCAATAGGCAATGCCAAGGGCTTTGTGTATATGGGGAGTTTTCGTGGTACGCCATGCACCCTTTCGAGTATTTGCAATCTCAATAGCGTTTGCATGTTTTACTCCAAGAGAACGGAGTTCCCTATACCGAGTTCTTATTCGTTTCCACTGTGTCCACAGGCAAAGGCGCAATCTTCTTCTCACCCATTCCTCGATTCTCTGCAAAATTTTCTTTGCATCCGCTAGTGCGAAATATCCAATCCACCCCATTAGATATTGGTTAAGCTTTCTAATGCGTTCTTCCATAGATACACTCCAGAGAGGATTCGTTATCGTACGAATTTTATCCTTAAGCTTCAAAATGGATTTCGGATGAATACGAATACGGCTTTGTTTTAGATGGGTGAAACTAAACCCAAGAAACTTGCGTTTCCATGGTCGATCGACTGCACTCTTTTGCTCATTTACTTTGAGCTTTAGCACTCTCTCCAAGAACTGCTTTATACTAGCTTTGACTCTTTCTCCTGCTCGTTTTGTCTTTACGTAGACATTATTATCATCTGCATATCTGCAAAAGCGATGACCTCTTCTCTCCAGTTCTCTGTCCAAATCATCCAATAGAATGTTTGCTAATAATGGACTAAGCGGACCACCTTGCGGTGTTCCTTCATCTGCTGAAAGGCAGATACCATTTACCATTATTCCTGCTTGTAGGTAAGCACGTATTAGTTTCAACAAGTTCTTATCTTTTACTTTTCGAGCCACACGACTCATCAAGACATCATGATTTACTCTATCGAAGAATTTCTCCAAATCCATATCAACGACAACTCGATATCCTTCTGAGATAAAAGATTGCGCCTGCCTAATGGCATCATGTGCCCCCCGATTTGGACGAAAGCCAAAGCTGGATTCTGAGAAGTGAGGGTCAAAAATTGGAGTGAGGACTTGGAGAATGGCTTGCTGGATTAAGCGGTCTATCACAGTAGGAATGCCTAACAACCTTACTCCTCCGTCAGGTTTCGGGATTTCGACTCTGCGGACAGGGGAAGGTTTATAAGTTCCTGCGATAATCTTGTCTTTAATGGCTACCCAGTGTTGGCGGACATAATCGCGTAGTTGTTCAGTTGAAACACCGTCAATTCCCGCTGATCCTTTGTTTTTCTCCACTCTTGCGAGTGCTGCCATTAGATTTTCCCGTGATAGGACTTTTTCCAACAATTCCATACGATATCCTTTCTTCCGCACATATCCTTCTAGTCTTGCCGTACAATGCTCAGCCCTCTCTTGTACCCTCTGGGCTTCACCCTTACTATCCAAAAGTAGTTCCTAACGGAATTCTGCTTCATAGCATTGTAGCGAAAGTGATTAGCGAATATGCTGACTTGATGTTCGGCCCTTCCCTGTTCGAGCGTCCTCTATTTAGGTACTATGGCTTCTGCTGACTTCTGTGTGTTCAGCATCCCTTTATGGGATGGTTGCCAACTATTGAAGGCATATCACACAGATCTCCCCAGGTAAGAACGATAACTTTCATCCCACGTACCTGCCCAAGTATACTGCTGTGTCCCTTGGCTGAATTGGGCTTTGTTTTGTAATGCAAACTCGCCCGAACACAACAGCCTCAAATTGGGTTCGTGTACCTCAGGTCGGGACTTTGCCTCCGACTTCCTTCAGATTCGACCTCACGGTCGACACCCTTGTCTTAAGCTAACGGTTGGTACAGCCAACCCCCGTTCAGGACTTTCACCTTAGAGTTATCGCCCATGCTGGGCGCACATCAAAAAAGACTATCCGGAATGGATAGTCTTACCTGGAAGATCCTTAACTAAATGGTATCGTGGTCTGGATACCGTAGTAAATGACCCGTCTTCAAAATATGCTCGAATCCAAAAAATACTTTTTTCGATGTATTTGATGTGTTTCACGTTAACAACATTGACTGTATCAAGTGCTATGAAACCATAAATACCCCATTCTTCTCTGATCTGTTCGAGTGTACTAATGGGATGAAATTTACCAAATCGGGTGTGGAAAACCAATGATCGATTAGAGGTATTTGGTGCTTTAAACGACGTGACAAAGAAAATATCGTCTAAATCAAACTCATGATAATCAGATAACCCTTCTTGTCGATCAAAACGAATACCGGTAATCTTAATTGACGCCATATCATCACTTGTTTTTCAGTTCTTCTGGTAGATTCGGTACACCTACGAACCACTTTAGGGTACTAATCTTCTCAGCATTGTCAATCACCAAAAGAGCTAAACTAAAAAATGGGGTTACAAGAGCGGACCAATTGAAGATTTTTTTGTACATGTCTGTTTCACCTCCTATGAAAGTTAATAAGAAATAGAGCTTGAGCTAAAAATGATAGACTAATTATTGTTGATCCAATAAAGAAGAAATTGGTTGCAACCAGTATAAGAGAAATCATTTTGTATTTGTGCCTCGCATGGTCAGGAATAGCATTAACTTCGCAATGCGAAGGAGCGAACAATGCTACCAATACAAGCGTAATAAAATTAATAGGTGTCAAAAGGCTTTCGGGAGTTGGAATATGAGGGATTGACGAGATTAGAAATGTCGAGATAATTAAGCAGGCCGTTAATTTCTTCGCATGGGAACCACCTGAAAATCGTCTAAGCAGCACGAATGCGACCAGGGCCAAAAGTGTCTCTGAAAATGTACCCGTCACAAGCCCTACCAAACAGGAAATGAAAATGATGGAGATATTATTTATAAAAATGGATAACTTGTAGGCCATATCATACACTGAATCTGTGCGAGTTGAGTGCAGCTCCTTAACCCTTTTTGCAATTGAAATTGAGATGGTCTCTATCATAATCTACTGTAATCCTTTTTATGAGATAGATAGAACAGTAATAAAGCTGCTAAGACTATAACTACCCCAACAACCGCAAGCAAAGATAAATAGTGCAGCAAGAAATACAAAGAGATAGCTAGTACAATAACACCAATAGATACACTATATACAAGATAAGTATTTACTTGCTGCAAACTTACATTTCGGTCAACATCGTGAGGTGGACTCATAATAAAAGAAAAGCCAAGATTAAATCGATACAAGACTAAACTAATACTAAAGCTTGTAATTTGGCTAAACATTTGAATTAAATAGGTCCCGATTTTATCAATAGCCTGGGTATCATCAATACTTATCATATTGACACTTAATAGCACTGATATCATAGCCAGTTGAATTACAATCAGTGATATTCCCCCCAAAGTTGAAAGAAATATCGAATAGAAAAGCCTTATTTTTATCCAGTATCGAAAAAACAAAACAAATATAACAAATTGCACAACCATATCGATTTCTGGGATGTTAAATTGGACTCTTAGAAGATAAGATATAAAAGTTAAACAAATACCAATAATAGAGAATTCTTTAAAGTAATCCCAAAACGGAAACCGAAACAATTTGAAGATTAGCGCTAAAATAGCTATTACGTCTAAAAACCCGAAAGTGATGTATAAAATAGTATCCATCCCATCGTATCCCTTCTCTCAGATTACCCATATCTTTACAATAGCATTACACTATTTAAAAAGGAAAGGTACTGAAAAGGATAATGATGGTATTATAGATATTAAAATAATAAATAATCGGAGGCATCTTATGGCGTATAGGGCCGTAAGTTGCCGGATTCCTGATCTCGCACATAATGTCGGTTTGGAGTTGCAAGGGGTGGCTGAACAAGCCGAAATTAATGTTACCTTGCTATCAGATTACATCTCGCTTCGTAAGCTACCTGGTTGGAACAACGCCAAATCACTTGCAAAAGTATTAAAGTGTACTATTGACGACCTTTACGAGGAAGAATTTTATGTGAAGAAGAAGAAGGAACCCGACAACTTAAAGGAGTAGATTCTTGTCTACTCTCGGCCTCTACTTCGCCAATTGGTGAAGTGAACGTTAGAGGTATTATATCACAATTGTTTTCAGGATCGACCATAGAATTAATATGAATAAAAACAGGGAGTGCTTGGTTGCACTCCCACTTACATTTGGATTTAAACTCCTGCTCTTCAAAATTAATTGTATTTCATGTTTACTTCCTTCCTTTTTGTTACAATGACACTAGTTTGAAGAAGCTCTACAAGGTTATAGTGTAGCTAGAAAGGGGTACGGTGACTATCATGCTTAATAAAACAAAAGCTGCAATTTATACGAGAGTTAGCACCGAGAGACAGGCAGAAGAAGGATACTCCCTCGAAGCCCAACATGATATTTTAATGGACGTACTGGAACGTAAGGGTTTGGATCTGTATCGTGTATATTCTGATCCAGGAGTTTCAGGCGGATCGTTCAAACGCCCTGGAGTGCAGCAGATGATAACTGACTTAAAGGCAGGAAGGTTTGAGGCGGTTCTAATCCACAAGCTTGACCGACTTAGTAGAAACTTGGGGGATCTTTACACTTTTATCGATTTGATAAATAAACTCAATGTCCGCTTGATCATTGCTGCCCAAGGTTCCGAAGAGATCGATACTCGCTCTCCCATGGGAAAAGCTTTTCTATTCTTTAGTGGTATATGGGCTCAAATATATCTGGAAAATTTACGTGAGGAAACGCTTAAGGGACTTACCAAAAGAGCTCAGTCAGGTGAGCGGCACATGTCACGCCCAGCTCTTGGATACTCTTTTGACAACGATGAGAAGAAAAATCTAATCTTAAACGAGGACGAAGCAAAGCTTATTCGGGAAGTCTACAAGCAGTATATAGACGGAAAGGGGCTTAATTCGATTGCTCAGTACATGAACTCATTCTCTAGGGGAAAAGAAGGCGGCATCTGGGATAGTAAGTATATCCGAATTATACTTACAAACTACACCTATCTCGGCAAAAACCACTTTAAACCTAAACACTGGGGAGAAGAAAAACGAATCATTACTGAAGGGGATCACCCCCCTATTATCACTGAGAAGGAATTTAATACTGTCCAAGAGATAATGAAAAGGCGTAGAGATGGATACATGTCTACACATAGCTACGAATATGCTTATAGTGGAATAATTCGTTGCGGAAAATGTGGTACAACCTACGTGGGATATGGATCAGTCCACAGAGGTAAAATGTATAGATCATATAGGTGCCGGAACAACTATACACATAAAATTTGTGACGCAACATCAATAAGTGAAAACAAACTTACAGCACTAATTTTTGAAAAACTCCAACTTCAAAGTGACGGAATTCAGGAAAAGAAGAGTCAAAAATTAGTAAGTAAAAAAAGCTTACAGAAAGAGATAGACATAAGCAATCGTAGAAAAAAGAACTGGATGATGGCCCTTGGAGATGGAAAACTTTCTGCGAATGATTATTCAATGTTAGTTGAGGAAGAAGAGGAAAGAATAAATCGTCTATTTTTAGAATACCAAGAGGAAAGTTTTGATGGTCAACTATCCTCAGAAGAACTTTTACAAATGATGTTAAACTTAAAGCAGAATTGGGAATACCTTGAACCCGAGACACAAAAAAGTATTGTTCAATCTATGTTCAAGGAAATCACAATAGAAAAAATTCCAACCGATCATAAGGATAAATGGGTAATTAAGAAGTGCAAAACCGTTTAACAAGAAAAAACCACATGAAGAACTGAAATACTCAGTTCTTTCATGTGGTTTTTTCCAAATACGCCATAAAAATTCAGTACTTTTATGGAGGCGGGGGGATTCGAACCCCCGTCCGAAAACAGCGACACATAAGCATCTCCGAGCGCAGTCACTCATTTGGATTTCGGTAGAGGATTCGCGGAGTGACGCGCTGACCCGCTACCTAGCCTGATTCATCTTCTTCCATTGGCTCCAGGCGGAAGCCTCCGGCGTATCCCACTAAAGGTGAGTGCTAGTCACGCCACATGGGCGATGGAGTGGTAGCACCTAGCTGATATTAGGCAGCTAGAGAAAGTTGTTTGTTGCCAGTTAATGGCGTCCGCGTTGATAACGAGGTCCGCAGCCCCCCGGCTCGCTTCTCATGCTCTACCATCCCCGTCGAATCCAGAACGCCCCCAGGTTAGAAGGTAAGCACTTTTGAAAAGATACATCTAGGTGGAAAAGAACAGTGTCTTAACCACCTAGATTTAATCCATCATCCGCTGATGACCTAAGTTTAAGTGAAAGTTGTTAACAGATTCCTATCGTACCACTCGACTGCATCTGTCGTGGTGGTAAATACAATATAGCACATCGTCCATGCACCATCAATGTGTGATTATCGCCAATTTCGGCAACTTGAACCAACTACATCTTTTGACGGTCACGTAGCGCACGCTCTACTTCCCGATTGGCGTCTTTCTTCTTGAGGTCTTCCCGCTTGTCGTAGTTTTTCTTACCACGTGCAAGACCCAGCTCGACTTTAGCCCAGCCGCCTTTGAGATACACGCTTAGCGGGACAAGGGAGTAGCCTTTTTCTCTTGTGAGTCCGACCAATTTTCGAATTTGGTCCCGGCGCATCAGGAGCTTTCTCGTGCGCTCAGGCTCATGGTTAAATCGGTTCCCTTGCTCATAAGGACTGATGTGTACTTTATGCAACATGACCTCGCCATGCTCAATGCGGGCAAAACTGTCCTTCAATTGTATCCGTCCGGCACGAATGGCTTTGATCTCAGTCCCCGTCAGAGCGATCCCCGTTTCGAATACATCTTCAATGAAATAGTCGTGCCTTGCTTTTTTGTTTTGAGCCAGGGTTTTGGTTCCCGCTTTTTCCTTTGACATATTGATCACCTCGCCGACCCGAATGGTAAGAGATAGTTTACCAAAAATCTACCATGGTCGCAAGAATAAGGCAAGGTATGCTACCTTTTTTTCCGCTTGGCGGCTTTTGCTACCGGTTGCTTCCGTTTCTTTTTGGAATTCACCAGGTCTTCCCAGAAGCCTTTTGGTTTCGCTGCTTTTCCATCAGCGATATCCCCATCATCTCTCAGGGAAGCCAGATCAAAGCCTTGCGAATTGGAGGCCGAAGCATAGCCTCTCTCTTTGTCTTTGGTCCGTTTGCGCCTTGCAGCCGCCGCAGCAGCCGGCCCGACATCCTTGCTTTTTCTGCGCTCGGTACGACCGCCCCGTGTCGCGTTTCGATCTCCGCCACGTCCGTTAATCACCTTTGGTCTGCGGTCAGGCCGTGAAGCGCTCTTTTTCATGCCGACAATTTCAAAGTCAATAGTCCGCTCATCCACATTTACACTGGCTACTTTAACCTGTACGACATCACCAATACGGAATTGCTTGCCTGTCCGCTCTCCTACCAACGCATACGCCTTCTCATGGTAATGGTAGTAGTCGTCGGTCAGGAAGCTCACGTGGACAAGCCCCTCAATGGTATTAGGCAGCTCGACAAAAATTCCAAACGAGGTAACACTCGAAATCACGCCTTCAAACTCTTCACCGATATGCTCAGCCATGTACTCGGTTTTCTTGAGGTCATCTGTCTCTCGCTCGGCATCGACGGCGAGACGTTCCCGTTGAGAGGTATAGTCTGCGATGAGCGGCATATTTTCTGCCCAATACACTTCCCGTTCCCCTTGCATCTCTCCCTTTTCAATCCATTCCCGGATCATGCGGTGAACGATCAAGTCAGGGTAACGACGAATTGGTGAGGTGAAGTGCGTGTAGAAGTCTGTTGCCAACCCGAAGTGCCCAAGGCTCTCGGCTGAGTACTTCGCCTGCTTCATGGAGCGTAACAGAACGGTGCTGATAATAATCTCTTCTGGAGTTCCTTTGGCTTCCTCCAGCAGCTTCTGAAGAGCCCGTGGATGGACGGAGTTTCCTTTTCCACGAACGGCATATCCGAAAGTGGTGACGAACTCCATAAAGGTTTGCAGTTTTTCCTGGTCGGGATCTTCATGTATGCGGTAGATGAACGGCTTCTTCATCCAATGAAAGTGCTCTGCTACGGTTTCGTTCGCAGCCAACATGAACTCTTCAATAATCTGTTCGGCAATGGAACGGGTGCGGAAACCAATTTCGGTTGGCACTCCCTCTTCATTTACATAAATTTTGGCTTCACGGAAATCAAAGTCGATGGCTCCACGGCGCATCCGCTTGCTGCGAAGCTTGCGGCACAATTCCTCCATGCTTTGGAACATCGGAACAAGCTCACGATACTTCTCGATCAATTCCTCGTCCTTGTCCTCCAGAATGCTGCGGACATCGGCATAGGTCATACGCTCGTTGGTGCGGATCACACTTAGGTAAATGTCATAGCCTACTGTATTTGCTTCGTGGTCAATTTCCATGTCACAAGAAATCGTTAACCGATCTACCTTGGGATTCAAACTGCAAATTCCATTGGACAGACGGTGGGGAATCATCGGGATGACTCGATCGACCAGGTAGACACTGGTCCCACGCTTGTAAGCTTCATTGTCGAGCGGCGATTTTTCCTTGACATAGTAGCTGACATCAGCGATATGAACCCCGAGTCGATAGTTGCCATTCGGCAGTTTTTCCAGAGAAACGGCGTCATCCAAATCTTTGGCGTCAGCACCGTCAATCGTTACCATCATCCGATCTCGCAGGTCTCTGCGTCCTCTGATTTCCTCTTCACTGATCTCGGCTGGCGCAGCTTCTGCTTCCTCCAGGACATCTTGCGGGAATGCTTCGGGCAATCCGAATTTACGAATGATAGAAAGGATATCGACACCCGGATCATTTTTATGCCCGAGAATCTCGATGACTTCCCCTTCTGGATTGGCACGTCCTTCTGGATAGCGAACAATTTTCACAACGACCTTGTGACCGTCAACAGCCCCATTGTACGCTGTTTTTGGGATGAAAATATCTTTGCCTATCCTTCTGTCATCGGTTATGACAAAAGCGTAATGCGTCTCATCCTGGAACGTTCCCACCACTTCGGTAATGCTGCGTTCCACAATCCGAATGATTCGTCCCTCACGGCGTGTGCCGCTTGTCTCTTTTTCAACACGGGCAAACACGATGTCTCCGTGCATTGCACCATTCATGTCGTTAGCATGAACATAAACATCTGATTCTCCCTGTTGTTCAGGAATGACAAAACCAAATCCTTTGGCATGGCTTTGCAATCTTCCACGTACCAGATTCATTTTTTCTGGCACACCATATCGGTTTGCTCGTGTTCGAATGATTTCTCCACGGTCTTCCAATATATTTAACGTTTTTACCAGTTCTTTGAATTCATTCGAGTTTTTTAGTCCAAAAGCTTCTTCCATCTCATTTACTGTCATGGGGTGGTAAGCTTGCTCTCGCATAAACGAAAGAATATCTTGTTCTTTCATAGGCAGGCTCCTTTTTAGTTGGTAAGAAATTATAAGTTGGGGCCCCGCCCGACGCGAGCGATAGCTTGTGTCGGGTGGGTTTTCTTACGTCGTTTATTTCGTAGTATTTGCGCATTGTTCCACAATCAACCCTTACAAAGCAAAAACTTTGTATTATGTATGCCCTACAAATATGAAAAAGACAGCAAGTATGACACTCGCTGCCTTCTTAGATTCCATAGTTATCCGGCAATTTTCAGGAAGTAACCCAAAAGAATCGCACAAACCATAAACAGAACTGCAAAAGCCGTGGTTAATTTACCAAGAACGGCATCAATCCCGCGTGCTTTTTGCTTACCGATTAACTGCTCTGCACCACCGGAGATCGTTCCGGATAGACCCGCACTTTTTCCAGATTGCAAAAGAACAACAAGAATTAGACCAATACTAGAAATCGCGAGTAAAATTTTCGCAATGGTAACCATCATGATCGTATTCACCTCAGACAAGTGTAATCATATTTGAATATCATACCAATTTTTTAGAGAAGATATATAGAGTGACTCGGAAAATGGACATCTATCTAACTGTACCACAGAACGATACAATCAGCAAGAATTTTACTTCGTCTCCATTCCTTTGCAATTCTCATACCTATGCTGTTACCAAAAACACAGCTTTTATGGAGAAAATGTGTATTTTGTTTGTCTTTAATAGGCTTGCCTTGCAAGAGACTTAATTTTGCCTTAAAATTGCTTTTGTATCGTCTATTTTTTTATAGGAGGTCTTTATTGCATGGCTGGTTCCAACTTCAAGAAAGATATGAATCAAAATGACGTAGTCGATTCCGCTAAGGCCTTTTTTACTTCTTTTGGTATTTTATTCCTTGTGTTCGTAGTGGCTCTCGTAGCTTCCATCCTTTTCCCACCGAATCATGGTGAACAAGCAAAAGACGGCGCTGCAGCTCCATCTGCACCTGTAGAAGTAAATGCGGAACAAACCTTTAAAGCTACCTGTGCGGCTTGCCATGGTCAAAACCTCGAAGGTGTAGCAGCACCTAAGCTTGCTGACATTGGAAGCAGATTAAGCGCTGAAGAGATCGAAGGAATTATCACCAATGGTAAAGGCGGCATGCCTCCTGGTCTTCTCAAAGGTGACGAAATGAAAGCAGTAGCTAAATGGTTGTCTGAGAAGAAATAGTCTATAGCTACATACGTTGTTTACTCAATCAGACCCTTTCAAAGGGTCTTTTTGTTTTTCATAAAGAAAAGCATGCTGTAACCGACTACAGCATGCTTTACCTATCCACTGCCTACTTCTTCAAGTTGTAGAACGCTTTGAAGCCACCAAAGCGAGAAGTATCACCAAGCTCGTCTTCGATACGGAGAAGCTGGTTGTACTTCGCTACACGGTCTGTACGGGAAGGAGCACCTGTTTTGATTTGGCCCGCATTTGTCGCTACGGCGATATCCGCTATCGTGGAATCCTCAGTTTCACCAGAACGGTGGGAGATAACTGCTGTATAGCCAGCACGTTTTGCCATCTCGATTGCATCAAATGTTTCCGTAAGAGAACCGATTTGGTTTACTTTTACGAGAATGGAGTTACCTGTTGAAGATTCAATACCACGTGCCAAACGCTCTGTATTCGTTACGAACAAGTCGTCACCAACCAACTGCACCTTTGTGCCGATGCGATCTGTGAGTGCTTTCCAACCATCCCAGTCGTCTTCTGACAAGCCGTCTTCGATGGAGATAATTGGGTATTTGCTTACGAGGTCTTCGTAGAAGCTGATCATCTCTTCTGTTGTTTTCGTTACTCCTTCGCCTTCGAACTCATACTTGCCGTCTTTGTACATTTCAGTAGCAGCTACGTCGAGCGCAAGGAATACATCTTTACCTGCTTCATATCCTGCAGCTTTGATTGCTTCGAGGATAGTAGTGATCGCTTCTTCGTTGGATTTCAGGTTAGGAGCAAATCCGCCTTCATCACCTACTGCAGTATTTAAGCCTTTTGCAGTAAGAACTTTTTTCAGGGAGTGGAAGATTTCCGTACCGATACGAAGTGCTTCTGCAAAAGATTCAGCGCCAACCGGCATAACCATGAATTCCTGGATGTCTACCGTGTTATCTGCGTGTTTACCACCGTTTAAGATGTTCATCATCGGTACTGGAAGTGTCTTCGCATTGAATCCACCCAGATAGTTGTAAAGGGAGATGCCGAGTGAGTCTGCTGCCGCACGTGCTACTGCCATGGATACACCAAGGATTGCGTTCGCACCGAGTTTGCTCTTGTTCGGCGTGCCGTCCAAATCGATCATGGTCATATCGACACCTACTTGATCGAAAGCGTCCATGCCAATGATTTCTGGAGCGATGATATCATTCACGTTCTCTACAGCTTTGAGTACACCTTTGCCAAGGTAACGGCCTTTGTCACCGTCACGAAGCTCAACTGCTTCATAAGCACCTGTAGAAGCACCTGATGGAACTGCTGCACGGCCCATTGAACCGTCTTCGAGATATACTTCCACTTCTACCGTAGGATTGCCGCGAGAATCCAGAATCTCACGTGCATAAACATCAGTAATCATTGCCATTTTTTACCCAACCCCTTCATTTATATATAGAGAAAATTGATAGCGAAACCTACTTCGAAAGAAGCGAACGACCAGTCATCTCAACAGGTTGTTTTACCTCGAGAAGCTCTAACAACGTTGGTGACAAATCTGCGAGAATCCCATCCTCACGCAACGCAACACCATGTTTGGTTACGATGACAGGAACTGGGTACGTGCTGTGCGAAGTAATCGGACGTCCTTCTGGATCAAGCATCAGATCAGCATTGCCGTGGTCTGCGGTAATAACGGCTACCCCGTCTTTCGCCAGAATGGCATCGACTACCTTGCCCAGACACTCATCGACGGTTTCCACCGCTTTGATCGTTGGTTCCATCATACCAGAATGTCCCACCATATCACAGTTCGCAAAGTTGAGGATGATCGCATCGAAATTCTCAGCCTCAATCTCGCCAACAACTGCTTCGGTTACCTCATACGCACTCATTTCCGGCTTCAAATCGTATGTAGCTACTTTCGGAGATTGGATCAAAATGCGTTTTTCTCCCGGGAATTCCTGCTCACGTCCCCCACTGAAAAAGAACGTGACATGCGGATACTTCTCCGTCTCGGCAATCCGCAATTGCTTGAGATTGTTTTGAGCCAGAATTTCACCCAATGTATTATCCAGATTGGTCGGTTTATAGGCTACATAACCATCAACGGTTTCGGAAAAGTGAGTGAAGCATACAAAATACAGATGTTGCGGTCTGCCTTCTCCCCGATCAAATCCACGGAAGTCTTCGTTTGTAAACGCCTGAGACATCTGGATGGCTCGGTCAGGACGGAAGTTGAAGAAGATAATCGCATCTTCGTTCATCACTTTTCCAACTGGTTCTCCTTGCTCATCGACAATTACGGTCGGCATGACAAACTCATCCATAATCGACTTCTCATAGGATTCTTTGACCGCTTTTACTGGGTCGGTATAGTGAGGGGCATCGCCATACACCATGGCACGATACGCCTTCTCTACCCGTTCCCAGCGCTTGTCCCTGTCCATTGCGTAGTAGCGTCCTTGTACAGTAGCGAGTTTCCCTACTCCAAGTTCGCTCATTTTTGCTTGCAACTCTTCGATATAGCCAACTGCACTGTCCGGTGCAACATCACGGCCATCCAGGAAGGCGTGAATATAGACATCATGGAAATCTTCCTGTTGAGCCAATTCCAAGATGGCAAACAGATGAGAAATGTGACTATGCACGCCACCATCTGAGAGCAAACCGAACAAGTGAAGTTTCGTTCCTTTTTGTTTGCAATGCGCAATCGCTCCGAGAAGTGTCTCATTCGTAAAGAACTCACCTTCTCGAATTTCTTTGGTGATACGGGTCAAATCCTGATAAACAACACGTCCCGCACCGATATTCAAATGACCTACTTCAGAATTACCCATCTGTCCTTCAGGCAAGCCAACAGAAAGCCCGCTTGCTTGCAAAGTGGCGTGTGGGTAAGAAGTCCAAAAGCGATCATAGTTTGGTTTGTTCGCTTGAGCTACAGCATTGCCGTATTCTTCGGAACGCAATCCAAATCCATCCAAAATAATCAAAGCAACAGGTTTCGGACGATTCGCCATCTCACTTACCCCCTAGCTGCGCTTACCCCAGCCAGCAAGCTGGTGTATCCTTCTACAGTCAAACTGGCTCCGCCAACAAGGGCTCCGTCAATATCTGACTGAGAAAGGTAATTCGCTACATTATCTGGTTTGACGCTGCCACCATACTGGATTCGAACGGAGTCGGCTGCTTCCTGATCAAACTGACTTGCGATCACTTGACGGATGTAGCTGATTGTACGATTTGCCTCTTCAGCAGAAGACGACTTCCCTGTTCCGATTGCCCAGATCGGTTCATAAGCGATTACGAGAGTAGCCAATTGTTCCTTGCTGATGTCAGCAAGAGCGAGCTTTGTCTGACGGCTTACTACCGCTTCCGTCTGTCCCGCTTCATACTCCTCCAGCGATTCACCCACACATACAATCGGAATCAAGTCGTGAGCCAACGCTGCTTTCACTTTCTTGTTCACCGTTTCGTCTGTTTCATTAAAATACTGTCTGCGCTCGGAGTGACCAAGAATGACATATTCGACACCAAGTTCAGCAAGCATTAAAGGACTGATTTCTCCTGTAAACGCCCCTTGTTCTTCAAAGTGCATATTTTGAGCCCCAAGTGCATATTCGCTGCCTTTCAACACTTGAGCAAGAGCAGGTAATGCTGTAAAAGGTGCACAAATCACCTTTTCCACATGAGGAATTGGATCAGTAGCCAACAATTGATTGGCAAACTGTGTTGCTTCTGCAATCGTCTTGAACATTTTCCAATTTCCTGCCAATATAGGCATTCTCATCCCAGTTATCCTCCCAATCATTCTTTTTTATTTATCTTGCAACGCAGTTACACCTGGCAGGTCTTTGCCCTCCATGAACTCCAGAGAAGCACCTCCGCCAGTGGAAATGTGCGACATCTTCTCAGCGACATGCGCTTTTTCAACGGCAGCTACAGAGTCTCCGCCACCAATAATCGTCATTCCTGTGGAGTCTGCCATCGCTTCTGCTACACCAATTGTACCTTTAGCAAAAGCATCCATTTCAAATACACCCATCGGTCCATTCCAGATGATGGTCTCGGAAGCCTGGATTGCATTTCGGAATGATTCAACACTCTTTGGTCCTACATCGAGAGCCATCCAACCATCTGGAATCGCATCAATAGCAACAACCTGCGTGTTGGCATCCGCAGCAAATTTGTCTGCAACGATGACATCAACTGGCATCAGCAATTGAACACCTCGTTCTTTTGCTTGTGCCATCAAGCTTTGTGCCAGTTCCAGCTTATCATCTTCACAAAGGGAAGAACCAACACCGTGGCCCTGTGCTTTGATAAAAGTATTCGCCATGCCGCCACCGATGATCAGCGTATCCACTTTGGTCAGCAAGTTCTCAATTACAGCGATTTTATCTTTCACTTTTGCTCCGCCGATAATCGCAGTGAATGGACGCTTCGGATTGGACAGCGCTCCACCTAAAAACTCGATTTCCTTTTCCATTAATAGTCCAGCAACAGCCGGTATGTATTGAGCAATTCCCGCAGTAGATGCATGTGCACGGTGAGCCGCTCCGAAAGCATCATTAACGAACACATCCGCTAACTTTGCGAAGCTTTGAGCCAACTCAGGATCGTTTTTCTCTTCACCTGCGTGGAAACGAACGTTTTCTAATAAAAGTACATCCCCGTTTTGCATAGCTGACACAGCTTGCTCCACTTCCGAACCAATTGAATCATCAACCTTCTTAACTGCTTTACCAAGTAATGTGGAGAGATGTACACCAACTGGAGTAAGTCTCATCTCATCAACTACTTTTCCTTTTGGACGACCAAAGTGACTGGCTAAAATGACTTTAGCCCCTTGTTCAACCAGATATTGAATCGTAGGGAGTGCTGCACGAATACGCGTGTCATCCGTTATTACACCATCTTGCATGGGTACGTTGAAATCCACACGGCAAAAAATACGTTTTCCTGACAGTTCTACTTCTCGGATCGACTTTTTGTTCACGGACGGGTCCTCCTCGGCTTGGCAAAACCAATATTTATTCAATGATAAGGCACGTGAAAAGGGAGAGGTTCCTCTCCCTTTCGCTATTCACACCGTAACTATTGTAAGGTTTAGAGGCCACGCTGTGCAACATATTCGCATAAGTCAATTACACGGTTTGAGTAACCCCACTCATTATCATACCAAGCAACTACTTTCACCATGTTTCCATCGATCACCATCGTAGATAAAGCATCAATTGTAGAGGAAGTCGGGTTACCAATGTAGTCAGAAGAAACGAGCGGCTCGTCAGAGTATGCCAGCACGCCTTTCAGCGGACCTTCTGCTGCTTCCTTCAATGCTGCATTCACTTCTTCAACCGTAACATCTTGCTTCACTTCAACTACCAAGTCAACAACAGAAACGTTCGGCGTTGGCACACGCATCGCCATACCATTCAATTTGCCTTTGAGCTCTGGAAGTACCAAGGAAACTGCTTTAGCAGCACCTGTAGATGTTGGGATGATGTTCTCAGCCGCTGCACGAGCACGACGAAGGTCTTTGTGCGGCAGGTCAAGAATTTGTTGGTCATTGGTATAGGAGTGAACAGTCGTCATCAAGCCACGGACGATACCGTATTTCTCCAAAAGAACTTTTGCAAATGGAGCCAAGCAGTTCGTAGTACAAGATGCGTTAGAGATAACCGTGTGCTGAGCTGGATCATATTGCTCGTGGTTAACACCCATTACCACAGTAATATCTTCATTTGTTGCAGGTGCGGAGATAATTACTTTTTTCGCTCCGCCTTCCAGGTGTTTCGCTGCATCTTCACGTTTTGTGAAACGACCTGTCGATTCAATTACGATCTCAACACCGTACTCGCCCCATTTGAGTTGAGCCGGGTCACGCTCAGCCAATACCTTAATTTCTCTGCCACCGACAATCAGGTTGCTCCCGGATACTTCTACTGGCAAATCGAGAACACCATGAACGCTGTCGTATTTTAACAAATGAGCCAATGTTTTAGCATCTGTTAAGTCATTGATTGCTACGATCTCAAGATTTGGATTACCTACTGCTGCACGAAATACGTTACGTCCAATTCGTCCGAAACCATTAATCCCTACTTTTACCATGTTAAAAAACCTCCTCTTTATTTACGTGAAAATCTTTGGTGTTTTTCGTCCCAAATTTATGTGAGTTATCGAAATAACTGAAAAGAATCGTGATAATTGGTAATAAAAGGGCAAACCATAGAAATGGGAGAGCTTCTGTTGTCTTAACCCCTAATGTGACGCTCATAACCATCGATAACCCATTCCACGGAACCAACACAGGCATTACCATCGTTGCATCTAGTAAGGTTCTACCGAGAAGCTCTTTTCCATTCGGAAATTGAGCAAATCGCCGATACAAGGTACTGCCAAGAATGAGTAAGGGAATGGTTTGATTGCAACTGATGATAATGACCAACAACGAGAGCCCAACACTTTTGAAAACTAGGTTTCCCATTTTATCTGTATTACCCATCAGTTTGTCGACAATCGGTTTCAAAAGATTCGCATTTTGCAAGATACCGTTCAGAAAACCCGCCAGAGCAATGAGCAACAAAACGGTCAAAATTGGTATCATGCCACCGCCGTGAACCAGTTCATCCAGCACAGTCCCCGAATTCAAATCAAATCCGAGAAACATCGATGAGACAAATTCTTGGATCCCTATTGGCCTTTGCAAAACCATAAGTACAAATGAGACCATAATCCCAATAAGAAGGGAAGGGATTGCCTTTATTCGAAACAAAAATGAACCGATAATCGCTGCTAGTGGCGCCAATGAGAGTAAGGATATCGGAAAATGTGTTTGTAGCAAGTGTTGGTAATTCTCGATGATATCCGTTCCTGCTCCGTTCGTGCGAAAAATATCCAATCCAAGAAAGAGCAGTCCAGTAACACCAAAGGCAAGCAGACCTGTTTTTCTTGAAATGCTACTGATTCGCTCTGCATCTCCTTCGATGCTGCTGATCGCCAGAAGCCTGCTACTCGATACAGGCGAGAAACGCTCCCCGACCATCGCCCCGGATATCAACGCTCCAGCCACCATGGCAAGGGATATCTGTGAAGCATGGGCAATTCCAACGATCGAAAGACCAATCGTGCTTAGTGTGCCCACCGATGTCCCAAGCAGATACGAAACAAGTGAAGTTAAAAGAAAGCCAATGACCAGCAAATAACTTATATTTACGACCCCTAACCCGTAGTAAATAATCCCGGGAATCGTCCCACTCATCATCAGCAGTGGGATTAATATTCCGACAAGTGCCAGAATATATAAGACAGGCTTCGTTTGCTTGATTCCTTGCAATCCAGCTCGAATTTGACTGTGTAAGAGATGCCCTAATCTCTTCCCGACGAAAAGCGTAACAAGAATCGTAACTGCTAATATTGCCGGAATGGGGAAATCAAGTAGTAACGAAAATAGAATACCCAGGATTAATGTTGCTATTGGGACATAATACAAGAGGCTCATCAGTGCCTGTCATCCTTCCTTACACGGTCTTTTCAAGGAGTGCTCTTGCTGCTCCCTCATCCGTAATAAGTATATTTTGGCACTTATGCTTGGCAAAGGAAAGAATTGCGTGTGCTTTGCTGCTTCCGCCTGCGATGGAAATGACTACTTCTGCTTCCTTAACATCTTCCAACTGAAGCCCAATCGTCGGCATCCGATGTACAATCTCACCTTTGTCATTGAAATAGTAACCGAAAGCCTCCGAAACTGCTCCCAAGCGATGTAATTCCAACAATTCCTCTGTTCCGTACTGCCGTCGTTTTGCCATCGTAATGGCATCACCGATTCCGTGCAGGACCACTCGGGAAGATCGAACTAGCGAAAGCACTTCTGCTACCTGCGGCTCTGCTACAAGTGTATGAAATGCATCCGGTCCCAATCGATCTGGAACGTGCAACAAGCGATACGTTCCACCCGTTTTCGCTGCCATCAGGGATACAAGTGTGTTGGCCTGAAGTTCTGCTTTCTCACCAAGTCCCCCACGGGCAGGTACAAACTGTACACTGCGGAGCACTGCCGATGGAGTTAAATGGGAAGCAACACTGGCAATCGTCGAACCTCCGGTAACAGCAACGACATCACCCTCACGCACGGTCTGTTTCAAAATTCGTGCGCCTGCTCTGCCAAGTTCCTGTTTCACACCGTCTGAAATATCAGCGTTACCAGGCACGACCACGACTTGCTCTACATCGAGTCGTTGTTGCAGCAGACGAGACAGTTCGTTCAGACCAAAAATGTCTTCTGCCATTTCCTCCATTTGTTCCAAGACCCTGATTCCTTCAACAGTGCAGCTCATTCCTGCGGGCGATACATCGAGTAGCCCCATTTCTTTTAACAGGTCCACTTCCGCACGAAGAATCCGCTCTGTCGTCTGCATGGTCTGAGCCAACGCTCTTCGTCCAATTGGTTGCAGGTGGTAAATGGATTGCAGCAGCGTAAATCTTTTGCGAAGGACATCCATAAGATCAGGCACTAGTTTTTTCTGTACCTCGATTAGCTGGCGCATACCTCATCTCCTTTTGGAGAATAGGGACTATTTCGGTCCCGGTTATACATTTTTTGTCCCACATAGAGCAAAAAAAAGAAAAGCCTCTATACATGTATAGTAACGCAAATTCCATTTCGTTACAAGTCCATCTATAAAAGCTTACGCAAACAAGCGAGCACGACGGGTCAGTTCTTCTCGAAATTCATACTCCGTCACTACAGAGGTAACGGAAGGAAACACTTCTTCACCGTCAATGGCGACCACCGGGATTGTAAACATGTGTTTCTGGTGCAACTCATCGTCTCCGGTGATGTCAACCAGTGTAAGGATCAAGGGAAACTCCCTCCCGACCCGCTTGATCAATTTCTCCACATCATCACACAAGTGACATCCCGGACGTCCATATAAAACGATTTGAAATGGAAGTCTCTCCATTTTCAACCACTCTGCCTCTCTATATCAATATCGTTTCCTTTTGGCAGAAGAGGCAATCATCATCTCTTCACGATATTTGGCAACCGTTCTCCTTGAGATTTCAATGCCTTCTTTGTCCAGCAGTTCCGATAATTTTTGATCGGATAGCGGCTGCTTCCTGTCTTCTGCATCAATCAGTGCTTTAATCCGCTTCTTCACACTTTCAGAAGAGGCAGATTCACCGGAGGCAGTAGTCAGGGCGGATGTGAAAAAGTACTTTAATTCAAAAACACCACGAGGCGTCTGGACGTACTTATTGCTTGTCGCTCTGCTCACTGTTGATTCATGCAGGTTCACTTTTTCAGCGATCTCTTTTTGCGTCATCGGTTTCAAATAATGAACACCACGATCAAAGAACTCCCGTTGCATTTCCACAATGGCTTGCGTTACTTTAAGCAGAGTCAATCGCCGTTGCTCCAGGCTTTTCGCTAACCAGATCGCTGCATTCAGTTTATCATGAATAAATTGCTTTGCCTCTTCCTGTGTCTTGTTTTCTTTGAGCATCTTTTCGTAAAAACGATTAATCGATAGGCGAGGCGTAGAAACATCATTGACGAATACCACGTATTCACCGGATATTTTTTCTACGGCTACATCAGGGACGATATACCGGGTCTCCCCTGCTCCATAAGCTGCTCCTGGTCTGGGATTCAGCGTCTTTACAACATCTGCGATTTCCTGAACTTGCTGAACCGTGATTTGCAACTTTTCAGCAATTCGTGAAAAACGATTGTTTGCCAAATCCTGAAGGTGATCAAGAACAACTGCAATCGTGTGTTCATCATTGTAGCCTTCATACTGAAGTTGCAAAACCAGACACTCTTCCAGATTGCGTGCACCTACGCCAACAGGATCAAACCGTTGAATGATGGTCAAAACAGGTTCGAGCTCAAGTATCGATACACCCAATCGTTGACTGGCTTCCTCCAGACTCACTTCCAGATACCCTTTTTCATTGATATTCCCGATCAAGAAAAGTCCCATTTGTTTCTGGGAAGAGGTCAGTCCCTTTGTGAAGCCAAGTTGTGAGGTCAAGTAATCATAAAGGGTTTTATCGGAAGCTTGAACATAATCGAGCGGATTGTAAGTGCTTTCATTTTTATTCACAGAATAATCGCTGCGATCTTGATTCTGTGCGATTTCTTTCCAATCAATTTCTACTCGTTCGGTTGGGCGTTTCTGCTCCAAACGTTCAGCAGTCGCACTTACTTCGTGCAGTTCAATTACCGGATTCTCTGCTGCTTGTTCTTGAAGATATGATAAAAGATCTGTGGCGGAATATTGCAAGATTGTGATAGCCTGTCTAAGCTCCGGCGTCATTACCAGTTTTAATGTTTGTTCTTGATATAAGCCAAACCCCATATTCATACTGGCTCCGCCTCCCTTTTCAAGTTTCTATATATCTATATGCATATTATTCTAACTAACATGCAATTATCCTGCCAATCTCAAAAATTTGGATAGGTAAAAAGTTTTGAATTTGTTCACTACATGGCTTGTACAACAGGAAATCATTTTTGATTTACTTTTTCACGTCTATCCTCTATAATAGTCATTACTGTGTTAAATTTTGCGCCCGTAGCTCAGTGGATAGAGCAGCGGTCTCCGGAACCGCGTGCGGAGGTTCGATTCCTCTCGGGCGTACCATCTATACGAATAATAACTAGGTTCTGAATAATAATCGTTAGCCTCCGTTGAAGAAACGGAGGTTTTTTTATGGACAATTATCTAAAACTACACAGTTAAATATAATATATGAAAATTCTCATGTGTAAATATATGGAAAATACCTGGAGTGTAAGGAAAGGAAATCCATTAAGGAGGACCATCTATGTCAATATTTAATTGGTATAGCAGGCGTATAAGTTATTCAAACATTGAACTTCAAAAGCTAAGAATTGCAGAAGAGCTGAGGCGAACGAGGTTGTTTTCAAACGTAAGTGTTAGTCAAAAAAGTGTTACAGGTATAACAAACGGGTGTGCAATCTCCATTGTTCACTTTCCCTTTGAACGTTTTCAATACTACGAAGTTATAATGAGTTGTTGTAACGGTAACAATCCTGAACACACCAGGAGTATGATTGATCGTGTTCTCAACACAATTGATAGGACACGTCCAGGCGGTACGGGTCCTGTTATCGAGTAAAAAGTCCTTCTTTCCCATACGTAAACCTCCGTTGCACCTTAAGCGTTGTTAGGTGCAGTGATCCTCTCGGACGTACCATCTATAAGATGACAAACTAGGTGCTATATACCTGGTTTTTTTATTGACGTATCTCCCACTCCACTTCAAACCCTCCCTTCACACATTGCCGGCAATTCACAATCGCTTCATACATTCCATCCTGTTTGATGATTTCATGATTTCCCAACCAAATACCCCAAACAAGTATAAAATTCCGAAAAACAGGCAACCTGCAAATAGGTACATGTGTCCGACCTTCCAGTTGCTTTGTATCTCCCATCTGCGCACAGCCCAGTCAATCACCAACGAGACGGAAATCCCATACAAATAGGTAATGGGAGTCGCCCACACAATCATGACCATGATGTCGTGTGGATTTACTGCCATAAACAGAACAAACCATTCCAACTCACCTCTCATCCATTTTACTGGCTGCCAACCAAAAATACTTTTCTTTACAGCTTTATCGTGATAGGCTAAGAGTAATTCCTAATGTTCGAACCAACGAAAGGAGAGATATTGATGTTACACAATACAACTCCACTTCCTATTTACTGTGAGGAATGTAAAGCAAAAGAAATCGAACCGTGCCCACATTGCGAAAAATAAGCCACAAAAAGAAGGTGAACAGCTCACCTTCTTTTTTTATTTATCCACAACAGATCATTACCCTGTGAAAAATGTGCATAACTCTGTGGATAAGTCATTCAACTTTTTATGCGGTTTTTTGCCTTTTTCTTTTAAACCATCCTACGAACATTTGTTTTTGTTAACAAATTGTTGATATCTTTGTGGATAAGTATGATTCTTATTTATTCTTGAAATTAATCCATGTGTTCTTTCGTAATTAACAAGCGAAAGGAGGTATACGAATGGATGAGTCGCAACGAGATGAACTGTACAATATGAATTTGCAAGCATTGCAACATATTCAACAGTTTCTCCAAGGAAATTCTTCAGCATTTCATTCACTTGTTCACTTATTTGGTACAAGGGCTTACCGAATCATTCAGAAGATGATCTATTCTTATCATGACGCCCAAGACGTGAACAATGAAGTCTGGCTTAAAGTCGCTCAGAACCTGCATAAATACGATCAGACTTTCCCTTTTCATTCATGGTTATACCGACTTGTCTCTAACACATGTATTGATTTCTTGCGAAAGAAGAGGGAGATCACAATGGAAGATGATCAACTTCATCATCAAATACATAAAACAGCATATACCGACAATAATCCTGAAGGCGATTACATACAAAAGGAATTTATGGCTCATCTTCAAGGCCTGTTAACCTATCTAGACGAAACAGACAGGTTAATTGTTACGCTTCGCTTTACCGAGCAACTGAGCTATGACGAGATTGGAGCAATTGTAGGAATGAGTAAGAACACAGTAGGAACCCGTTTATTCAGAGCACGCAAAGAGTTGAAGCAGCTTTTTGAGACTCATGTTCAAAGGAGGGTAATCGATGCAGCATATTGATGAACTGACCATGATGATGTATATCGACCGAGAATTACGTTCAGAAGAAAATCTGCAAGTATCAAGCCACCTGCTTGATTGCCCATCTTGTCAGGCAACACTCGCCAGGTTGCAAGCAGAACAGTCCTTTTTTTGCCATTCCTTTTGCCTGTCCATTACTTCCTTTCCCATCGCACTCTCGCAAACCACCACCAAACAAATTGAAATGATTGCTCAAATTCACAAAGAAAAGTGCATGAAATCAACTTATCGTTGCTTTGTGATGGCTGGTATAGCTGCGATCATGTTTATCATTGGCACGATCTACTGTCAGGGCTGGACCATACGGTGGATGCAATCCGTTTGGGGTGCCTGGCAGCATTCTGTTCTTTGGAACTCTACGTTTTGGTTACGTGAAAATTTGTCATCGTTTTTTTCAGCCTCGACCATCTATTCCCTCTCCGGAATATGTGTGATAACACTCAGCATCATGCTGTTCACTTACCTTTTCCGAACGACCGGTTCTCATTGGGGTAACTCAGAAGGGGTGATGAAAGAGTGAAACGATTGTTCACTTGTTCCCTGCTGGCAGTATTATTGCTGTTTATCAGCTCAGGTAGCATGGTTTATGCTTTGAGCAGCATCGATCAGGAGAAATATATACTCGCTCCAGATCAGGTTCATGAAGGAGATATGGTGCTTAGTGCTCATAAAGCCATTATCGACGGAACAATCAACGGGGACCTATATGTTTTCGCTGAAAGTATACAGATTAACGGAAACGTAAACGGTGACGTGATTGCCTTTGCTGCCGAAACGGACATTCATGGAAAAATTGATGGAAATCTTCGAGCCTTCACCCAATATGCTACTGTAAGTGGATCTATATCCCGCAACATCACGTCATTCGCTCAACAAACATCAATAACGGAAAAAGGAACCGTCAATGGCAGCATCCTTACCTTCTCGGAAACATTCGATCTGGCCGGTGAGGTTAAGAAAGAAGCAAACGGATTCGTTAATAACATGCTGATTGCCGGGAAGTTGGGACGAGGCACCTCATTACTAACTGTGAACCATCTGGAATTGGGTTCTACCGCTCGAGTGGATGGAAATCTGGAGTATACCAGCCCATCAAAAGCACTCATTCAGCCTGGCGCTGTCCTATCGGGTACTGAACATTTCAGTAAGGCTGAACCAGATGAAGAAGACAACACGAAATATATCCCTCTGATTATGGTGCTAATGTTCCTGCTCAGTACGATTATTGTCTGGTTGTTGCTCCGATTCCTTTTGGGAAGCACGTTGAATCGAATTCATAGTCAATTCGATACCAAACAAGCAACGACATTTGGTTTCGGGTTGGTTTTCTTCTTAAGTGTTCCTGTTGCTATTTTGATTTTACTCTTCAGCGTCATTGGTATTCCAACTGGGCTCACGTTGTTGTTCAGCTACCTCATTCTACTTTTCGTGGCAAAAATTTTCGTAGGGTCCTGGGCAGGCACACGTATCGTGAAGCACTACAATTTGCCCATCCATCCCATTTTCGCAGAGTTTCTCGGAATCCTTGCCTTGTATGGACTTTTAAAAATTCCGTTCGTAGGCTTTCTCCTGGATCTTGGAGTCTGGATTTTCTTCCTTGGAGCAATTGCTGTAACCATACGTTCGATAAACCGAAGAGCCGTTTAAGTTGCCAGCATTTCGGATACATTAGAGAGAGAATTGTTTTGAAATGTTTGACCTTTGTTGACCATTCTTGTATGATACTTGTAAAGGGAGGAGGAATGAGGAATGAACATGAACCTAATACCTACCGTAATTGAACAAACCAATCGTGGTGAGCGTGCTTACGATATTTACTCTCGACTGTTGAAAGATCGGATTATTTTTTTAGGAACCCCGATCAATGACGTCGTATCCAATATCGTGGTAGCCCAACTGTTATTCTTGGCAGCAGAAGACCCTGATAAGGATATCCATTTGTACATTAATAGTCCCGGTGGTTCCATTACTGCTGGTATGGCTATTTATGATACCATGCAATTTATCAAGCCTGACGTTTCTACGATCTGCATCGGTATGGCCGCTTCCATGGGTTCCTTCTTGCTTTGTGCAGGAGCAAAAGGCAAACGTTATGCCCTTCCTAACAGCGAGGTAATGATTCACCAACCACTGGGTGGCGCACAAGGCCAAGCAAGCGACATCGAGATTGCAGCTAAACGCATTATCAAAATGCGTGAACACTTAAACAGTATTTACGCAGAGAGAACAGGGCAGCCAATCGAGCGAATCGCGCAGGATACAGATCGGGATAACTTCATGTCCGCTCAACAGGCCAAAGAATACGGTATTATTGACGACGTGATTACCAAAACACCAGCTAAATAATCATAAAATTGACTTTGAAGTACATACAGCAAGAAAAGCAGAAAGGGGCGGCCCTCAGTCTAAATTAGACTTGTGGAACCGCCCTCTTATTTATTTTTCATCCAATAGCTTCACAGATACTCGCTTGGTATCTTTGGGATCACTTTCCGGATGAATCCGAACCGTATTAGTAGCCTCTTCTACCCCATCGATCCAGACGGGAACTCCTTGATACATGACTTGAATCTTTTCTTCAGACTGTACAATCTGTAAAGCACGATTTACATCCATCTGTATGTACCTCCTATTCTTTTTCCTGTTCCATTTTATCGGAACCCGACATGGTATCAGTTTGAGTTTCTTCGATCAACCCATTTTGTACAGTTACCTGTCCTCCACCAAGGCCTTCATTCACCATGCGATCAATGTCCATAAAGGCATCATCACGGGATTCATATAAAGAGTCGGAAAGATCTTTCCTTGGATTGGCCATAGTTTACCTCCCTGCTTCACGACTATTTGTAGGTTTTCCCATGTTGTAGCTACATATTCTAAAAAAGGAGCTTCCGGTTTGCCAGAAAGCAAAAAGACCTGTTCCTAAATCGAAACAGGTCTTTTGGTCAATTGATTCTATGCTAAGCGGAAAACGATACCATGTCCACCTTTTGGATATTCCCACTTGATGTTTTGATGCGGGCAGCCAATACGGCAGCTTCCACACTCGTGACATCCTTCATAACCTACAGCCATACGTCCCTTGTCTTCCCATTTATACACTTCTGCCGGGCAGAAAACCGTGCATAGCTTATCCGGACATTTCGTAGCGCAAATATCGTGATCAAGGACGTGAAGATGAGATTCATGGTTTGCACGGAAACGGACAAGATATTGCTTGGCTTCAAGAGTATTTGTTTTTTCCACCTTGCTCATTATTTCATCACCTTCCATGCTCGATAGATATCACTTACCAGCTTCATCGTGCCATGTTTCTCACGAATTGACTTGAGAATCTTAGTTTGCTTATCTTTCTTCGATGTGCCGTCGACAGTGAAGAACTCACTGGCTGCTTCGTTCATCATCGGGATGTAATCACGGAGGTACTGTGGATAGTTCTCGAATGTATGAGTCGCATCCTTGTATTTCTTCAAGTCTTGACCAACAAAGCTATCCATCAGACGAGTACGGTAGCTATCCAGCATATTTTCGCTGAAGTCTCCCGCTTTCTTCGCCAAAATGATCGTTTCAGCAGCAAGTTTACCGGATGTCATCGCCAAGTTGGAACCTTCACGGTGGATACCGTTAACCAACTGAGCAGCATCCCCGACTACCAACACACCATTTCCTGCTACTTTTGGAATGGCATGATAGCCACCCTCTGGAATCAAGTGTGCTGCATACTCCTGTGCTTCACTACCCTTGATCAACGGTTGAATCATTTTGTGATTCTTCACGTATTCCAAGAGATCGTATGGACGCATTTTGGATTTAATTAAACCGGATAGGGTGGTACCCACACCGATATTGATAGAGTCTTTGTTGGTGTACAGGAAAGCAGTACCCACTACACCTTTCGTTGCATCCCCGTATAATTCAATCGTACAGCCTTGATTCGGTTCAAGGTTGAAACGTTCTTCAATTTTTTCAGCAGGCAATTTCAAAACTTCCATTACTGCCAAGGCAACATGATCTGGCTTGATCTCTTTATGGAATCCGAGTTGCTTGGAGAGAAGGGAGTTAACCCCGTCTGCGAGTACTACTACATCAGCATATACATCGCCATCAGGACGGTCAGTGCGTACACCTACCACACGTCCATCTTCCACGATACATTCAGTTACAACTGTTTCATTGATCAAAAGAGCTCCTGCTTCTACTGCTTTGTTTGCGAACCATTGGTCGAACTTCGCACGTAGAACGGTAAAACAGTTATATGGTTCTTTTGCCCATTCCATCCCTTTATAACCAAAGGACATAACGGATTCTTCACCTAACATCCAGAAGCGTTGCTCAATAACTGGGCGCTCAATTGGAGCTTCTTTCCAGAATTCAGGAACGAACTCTTCTGTTTGTTTACGATATAATACTCCACCCATTACGTTTTTGGCACCTGGGTATTCACCACGCTCGATCAAGAGAACGTTGAGGCCAGCTTTGGCACTAGTTAGAGCACAGGCAGTACCAGCAGGACCAGCACCGACTACGATTACGTCAAATTTTTGTTTAGCCACGTACGCTCTCCCCTTCCTGTTCCGCTGCAGCAGCAACTTCTTGGACTTGTTTTTGTGGAGTCCATTTTTTGAATTCTTCGATGAGAAGAGGTACGATTTCGAATGCGTCACCAACAATTCCGTACGTAGCTACCTGGAAGATAGCAGCATTTGGATCTTTATTGATCGCAATAATCAACTCGGAGTTCTGCATACCAACAACGTGTTGTACAGCACCAGAGATACCGATGGCAAAGTAGATTTTCGGTGTTACGGTAACACCTGTTTGACCGATTTGATATTCATGACCGATCCAACCAGCTTCAACTGCGTCACGGCTTGCACCTACTGTTCCACCGAGTGCTTCAGCCAGTTGATGGCAAAGATCAAAGCCTTTTTGATCCCCTAAGCCTTTACCACCTGCAACGATGATATGCGCTTCTTCGAGGTTTACTCCTTTGCCTGCATCCATTACCACTTTGAGCACTTTGGTACGAAGGCTTTCTTCTTCCACATGGAAAGGCTCTTCAACCACTTTTCCCGTACGAGTGTAATCCGGTTCAAGCGCTTTCATAACGCGAGGGCGCACAGATGCCATCTGTGGACGATGGTTCTTACAAAGGATGGTAGCCATGATATTACCACCGAAAGCTGGGCGGCTTGCTTCGAGTAAACGACCTGCAACATCAACGTCAAGGATCGTTGTATCAGCAGTCAAACCGGTTGCCAATTCAGTTGTTACAGCACTCGCCAGGTCTTTACCTGTAGAAGTTGCACCGTACAAGAAGATTTCTGGCTTATATTTTTCACAAAGTTCTACAACACCCTGCATGTATGTCTCAGAGCGGTAGTCTTTTAAAACAGGAGCATCCATCATGTAAACAATATCTGCACCATGTGCAAAACAGGTTTTAGGCAATTCTTTTATATTGGAGCCAAGCAAAACGCCGCAAAGATTTGCTTCGAGCTTATCCGCAAGAGCACGACCTGCACCAAGGAGTTCTAATGAAACACCTGCAATTTTGCCTTCATGTTGTTCAATGAAAACCCAAACATCTCTATGATCAGCCAGTACATGTGCCATCTTATGCTCCTCCTTTCGTAGCAAACAACTCTTTGCGTTCGCCTAACAGTTCAAGAACTTTTGCTACTTGCTCTTTCGGTGTTCCTTCGATTTTTTTGCCGCCTTCCAATTTTGGAGGTGCAAACATCTTGCCTACAACAGTAGGAGAACCCTTCAGACCAAGTTGTTGCATGTCAACGTTCTCGAGATCGTTTACAGTCCATACAACCGGATTAAACCTAGCTGCACGAATCATGTTAGGAAGTGGAGAGTAAGAAACCTCGTTGATTTCTTTCTCAGTGGTAAGCAAGCATGGCATTGTAGATTGAATCACCTCATAGCCATTCTCACGTTTACGAT
>NZ_JBNCMT010000021.1:0-7649 GCF_049846925.1 Brevibacillus nigriterrae | reverse complement strand
GAAGTGGAGAGTAAGAAACCTCGTTGATTTCTTTCTCAGTGGTAAGCAAGCATGGCATTGTAGATTGAATCACCTCATAGCCATTCTCACGTTTACGATGAACAACAATAGTTTTCTTAGCAAAATCAGCAGCTTCGATGAATTTTACGTTTGTAAGTGGCGGTATTCCCATACGTCTTGCGATACCAGGACCTACTTGACCAGTGTCACCGTCGATAGCCATTTTTCCACAGAGTACGAGGTCAATCGGCTTCAATTTAGTGATTTTTTCAAGTGCCTTGTACAGTGCATAGCTTGTTGCCAACGTATCCGCTCCGGCAAATGCACGGTCGGAAATGAGATAAGCATCGTCAGCACCGATTTCCACACATTTGCGGATCGCACTAACTGCTTGAGGTGGTCCCATGGACAGTACAGTTACAGTACCTCCATGTTGTTGCTTGAGGCGAACTGCTTCCTCAACTGCATGAGCATCATAAGGATTGAGGATTGCTGGGGCACTGCTTCTGTCTAACGTGTTTGTCTTGGGGTTGATCTTGATGATCTTCGTGTCAGGAACCTGCTTGACGCATACTACGATGTGCATAAACGCACTCCTTTCGGAAGGGAAGATCAAATAAAAAAAGTAAGTGAAAAAAATCACTTAGTAAACTGAGGAAATATGAATAAATACGACCCTCTTGTAACATATTATATTCGAATTTGATAAAATTACGACACTTTTTTAAAAATTTTTTAAATTCTATATTTTGCAACTTGTAAACGTTATCTAACTTGCAAATAGTGAGAAATTGGTAATACGCTATTTCCTTTTCAGTTCATTATCCTAAACGGACCATTTTCCACCTGTAAACAAAAAAGATAGTCAAAATATGTCGACTATCTTTTCTTTGCTACTCCATATTTTATTCTTCTCTGCTTACCAAGTTGGTTAAATTGCTAACTGCTTGTGACTCGTCTGGACCTTCTGCAGAAATGGTGATCTCCGTTCCAGAGCTGATTGCCAAGCTCATGATCCCCATAATGCTTTTGGCATTCACCTTTTTTGTGTCCTTCTCTACAAAAATCTCTGAAGCAAAACGGTTTGCTTCCTGTACGAAAAATGCGGCTGGTCGAGCCTGCAATCCCGTTTTCAAATTTACCCGTACTTGTTGGCGTACCATGGGGTGATCCTCCTTACTTTCCTTACTGATTATCAGTAGTATATCATGTTATGGTATAGAAATATTTTGTTTTTCTCTTAATTTGTCAGCGATTTCGTTAATTTTTCGCAGTCGATGGTTGATTCCTGACTTGCTTACCACTCCACTCGGAAGCATTTCCCCCAGTTCCTTGAGGTTAATATCCGGGTGCAGGAGACGAAGCTCTGCAACTTCTCTCAATCGGGGCGGAAGGTTATCCAGTCCCATTTCTTTTTCAATCAGTTGAATATTCTCCATCTGCCTCGTCGCGGCGTTCACTGTTTTGTTAATGTTGGCGATTTCACAGTTATGTAGACGGTTCACCGAATTACGCATGTCCTTTACGATCCGAACATCCTCGAAATACAACAACGCCTGGTGTGCACCAATCAAACTTAAAAACTCTGTTATTTTTTCGCCTTCTTTAATGTACATGACGTAACCTTTTTTCCGCTCAATACATTTGGCATTTAAGCGATAACGGTTCGCAAGCTTGGTTAGTGCTTCACAAAAATCCTGATACGCCGTAAAAATTTCCAGATGATAGCTGGAAGCCTCCGGATGGTTCACCGATCCGCCTGCCAGAAATGCTCCTCGCAGATATGCCCCGCGACAGCAAGACTTCTGCGTCAAATCAGTTGAGATACCTGGATAAAAGTTGAGATTTTTATCCATAATTCTCAAGTCTTCCAACATCTCCATGGATTGATACGGTACACGAACGATATACACATTGTTTTTCTTGAGGCGCATCTTTTTGCGAACCAGTAATTCTGCGTGAACCTGAAACAGCTTTTTCATTAGTGTGTAGATTCGTCTTGCAATAGCGGCATTCTCGGTTGACACATCAAGGATAAACCTGCCCGTCCCGAACTGGATACTGCCGTTCATCCTGATTAAAGCAGCCAATTCTGCTCGACTACAACAGATCGGGGCTTCGAGCATCGTCAGTTCCTTTTTGGTATGAGCGGCAAATGACATGATCTTCACTCCTTCACTTGTTTGGCCAACTTGACAACCCGCTCACTAACAGCGCTTGCATTGTGCCTCAAAAAACCATCCCCATAGGTAATCAGCGATTCGGCAATAACCGTAAACCCAAACGAGTTCAGTTCTTCGATATCGCATCGAACGGGAGCAGCTCCTTTTTCGGCATACTTTTCCAATACAGTAGGGGGCATTACTGCATTATTCACAATTACTGTATCTAAAAACGGTTCTCTGACATGTTCAAACATGGCTCTGACATGATCAGATGCAGAGAATCCATCTGTTTCACCTGGCTGGGTCATTACGTTGCAGACGTATACTTTTGGTGCAGAAGAAGCCTTAATCTCTTCAAACAGGCCTTTTACCAATAAATTAGGCAAGATACTGGTATACAAACTGCCCGGTCCAATCAGGATAATATCTGCTTCCGCAATTGCTTTTGACGCCTCTGGAAGTGGAACAGCATCAGCAGGCTCCAAAAACACTTTTTTGATCCGCTTTCCAGACAAGGGGATCTGGGATTCGCCCGAAACAATTGTCCCGTCTTCCATCTCCGCCTTTAGCAGGATGGATTGATTGGATGCAGGCAAGACCTCCCCACGAACTGCGAGTACTCTGCTAAGTTCTTTGACTGCGGTTACAAAATCACCCGTAATTTCATTCATTGCCGCAAGTAATAGATTTCCCAAGTTGTGTCCAGCTAATCCCGTTCCATTCACAAACCGATATTGCATCAATTTTTCCATAAGTGGTTCTGTATCAGCAAGTGCTGTCAGGACGTTGCGAATATCTCCAGGAGGGAGCATATCCATCTCTTCTCGTAAACGTCCTGAACTCCCCCCATCATCTGCAACAGTAACTATGGCTGTGATATGAACTGGTTCTTGTTTCAGCCCACGCAAGAGGACTGACAAACCAGTACCGCCACCGATCACGACAACTCGCAATTGTTCCTGTGGCTGTTTTCCCCTTTTTCTTGCTGTCATATTTCACCTCAATTTCCCCGTTACGGGAATGATCAGGCTGTCCTCTCCCTACAAAAGATCATTTTATCTACCATGGTATGCTTACTTGCTTTTTTCCATGTCTCGGTGAGTGACACGAATTTGAAAATCATTTGTAAAATGTTGACCGATTCGTTCAGCTATCGCAACAGATCGATGTTTGCCTCCCGTGCAGCCTACTCCGATCACTAACTGGCTTTTTCCTTCTCGTTGATAGTGCGGCAAAGTAAAGGCCAGGAAATCAAGCAGTTTGTTGACAAATTCCTGGGTCTCACTCCATTTCATTACGTAGTTGGCCACTTCTGCGTCACACCCTGTTTTGGGGCGTAATTCGTCTACGTAATGGGGATTCGGCAAGAAACGAACGTCGAACACCAGATCCGCATCGATCGGAATTCCATATTTAAAGCCAAAAGACAAGACATTTATCGTTAATTGCGAGCTCTGTTGTGAATACTGATTGATGATGATTTCACGTAATTGTGCTGGTTTCAACTGTGAAGTATCAATGATTTGGCTTGCTCGTCCCTTGATCTCCTGCAGGATTTTACGCTCTAGATCAATACCTTCCAGTGGCGAACCATTCGGGGACAGTGGGTGTCTTCGTCTTGTCTCTTTATAACGAGTAACCAGCGTTTGGTCATTTGCATCGAGGTACAGAATTTGGAACGTAATTCCTTCCATTTCGCTAAGTTGATCAATCTCCTGGAATAAACTTTCGAAAAATTCCCGTCCCCGCAAGTCAATTACCAATGCAACTCGCTCAATTCCACCGCCAGATTGTCTAATTAATTCGGCAAATTTCGGAATCAGAATCGGTGGCAAATTATCAACACAGAAGAACCCGAGATCCTCTAGGCTCTGTACAGCAACAGTTTTGCCGGCGCCAGACATGCCTGTAATGATTAATAGGTTGACTGCTCGTTCTTTATTTTGCTCGTTCACGTTCTCGCCTCCTCTGATTCTTTCAATAGAATAACACAATGACCAATGTAAACGAAGCCTTCTAAGCCGATTGACAGGAAAAAGGATTTGAATTTTTATACATAAATAAAAAAAAGGCGGGGCTTCATCAAAGCCTCGCAAAAAGTTTATTACGTATAGAAAAGGGGGTCAATTCATGTCTTTATAGTAACCCTCAAATATTTCAGTAATGTTACAACCAAGTTAAGAGATTGTGACATTTTGTTCTTTTAGTTTTTCATTCAAGGATTCTACGTAATGTTGCGCAGCCTGTGCAGCGATGGAACCGTCACCTGTTGCGGTAACAACCTGACGAAGAGTTTTCTCACGAACGTCTCCTGCCGCATAGATTCCTGCCACTTTGGTATGCATTTTTTCATCGGTAAGAACATATCCAGCTTCATTGGTGATCCCTAAGTTTTGAACAGCAGCAGAAAGCGGGTCCATGCCAACATAGATGAATACGCCATTCGTTGGGTATTCCCGTTGTTCGCCTGTAATTGCATCCTCCAGCAATACGCTTTGAACAACACCTTCACCACGAATTTCTTTCACATGTGTATTCCAAATTACTTCGATTTTTTCGTTTTCAAATGCACGTTTTTGCAGGATTTTCTGTGCTCTGAACTCATCACGACGGTGAACAATCGTAACTTTGGAAGCAAAACGAGTCAAGAATACTGCTTCCTCAACCGCAGAATCCCCGCCACCAACGACTACCAATTCTTTATTACGGAAGAATGCTCCATCACAAACCGCACAATAGGATACACCTCGGCCAGAAAGCTCTTTTTCACCAGGTGCACCGAGAAGACGATGCTCTGCACCTGTTGCTACAATGATGGATTTCGCCAAATATTCCTTGTCACCAGCAACTACTGTCTTGTATGGGTCGCCATCTCGAACTTCTTTAATATCTCCATATGCGTATTCCGCACCAAATTTCTTTGCGTGTTCAAACATTTTGGTAGACAAGTCAGGACCAAGAATCGATTCAAAACCTGGATAGTTCTCGATATCCTCTGTATTTGCCATTTGTCCGCCTGGAATTCCACGTTCAATCATCAATGTGGACATATTCGCACGTGATGTATATACTGCCGCTGTCATGCCAGCAGGTCCTGCTCCAACAATAATTACATCATAAACTTTTGCTTGATCACTCATCTATTTTCCCTCCAGACAATAGAACTTATTATCCAATTAATACTTCTTATTTAGATTTATTATAAAGTTAGAATTTATATAAATCAAGCTCCTTTAATTCTTTTATGCATTTGGCAATCGTTGCCTGGGAGATCCCATATTTCTTTGCCAAAAAATCTTGCGTAACCTTATCCTGATTTTTTCTCGCATATGAATATTCAAGTGCTGCCAGCCATGCTACTATTTTTCGAACCGTATTTAGTTCTTTGCCTGTCCCACGTTCACAGTAACGACTCCATACTGCCAATGCCCATTTTCCAAACTCTGCATTACCAGCTTTGATCTGGTCTCGAATGAGTTCAGCTACCAGTTCTTCAGAAGTAGAAACTGCTTCATTTCGTTGTACATGTGGCGTCTCTACTGGATATTGTGCCTCTAACTCACTTAATGTTAATAAAGCCAATTTCTGCAACTGTGGGTCATGGGTAGTTTGGCTAAAACTATATAATGTATTCTTTGCCTCGTCATCCCCAATCATTGCCAACGTCTGGATAACCATTTGTTTGGCATCTTCCTTCCCGTGCTGTAATGCCCACAACAGGGAGGCTCTGATCATTGGATCAGTACGGAATTCATCAAATGCGGTTTCCTTTGGCTTTTGCAACCGTTGGTATTGATAAGGAATGACTTCTTTTTTAGTTCCCGCTTCCCGATTGCGAATCATCTCTAAATAGTATTCAGCTACTCCGGATTCGGGATCCAACTGCTTTACCTTTTGCCACCATTTGGCCGCTTGGCTATCATGATCCGACAGGTAAGCAGATATGGCTGCATAATGATACGTTGGAGCATCTGCATAGAATGGAAATTTGAGCAGGCGATGATAAAAACGGAACGCTTCCTCATGTTGCCCCAGTATCCCCATGGTAGTCGCCAGCTTATAGGCATGCTCTGGATGAAAAGGAACTACATTTTTTAACTGTTGAATCACAGGTAAAAGTTCACTTACCATATTTTGATGGGATAAGAGAACAGCCAGGTTGCACAATGCATGCAAATTACCTGAATCACGTTCGAGAGTTTCCTGAACGATCTTCATCGCTTTATCCATTTCTCCCGCATAATAGTAAGCAAGAGACAGGTTATTCCATGCCGGCATGAAATCTGGATCGAATTCATTTATCTCTGTAAGCAATACGATTGCTTCGAGAAAGCGCCCTTCTTCCAGACTCTTTCTGGCTTGCTCATGCTTGGCAAATACAGCATCCGCAGAGTGATCCAAGAAGTGTCTTGGTGGTAAATCCATTTCAAAATAAATATAGTCTAAAAGCTCTTCTGCTTCCTCAGCGAAGGAGCGTTTTGTGGCAGTTTGCAGGTATTTCATCGCCATTTCTTCCGCTGTTTCGAAGTCCTCGAGATTAGCGTAATTGTTGGCTAAATAAAAATAGACATCTTCCATTAGTGGATCGATGTTGTCAATAACATGATGCAGTATATCATTGGATTCCTGAAACTTACCCATTTCAGCCAAAATGCTTGCCAAATGACAATGGTACGAAGCATTTTCCTGGTCAAGTTCGATGGCACGGCGAAAACAACGCAACGCTCTGGGATAATCAAAGCGACGGGATAAACGCAATCCTCTCTCTGCAAAGAAAGTAGCATCCCTTAGAAAGCTAACCACCGTGTTTTTGTGCACACCCTTACTGATTTTCATAGTACCTCCGCATATCTTGAAGCTATACCCTTCTGTATCGTACCAAATCCACTTATTCCCCTCAAGTGAAAAACTTATGTTAACTGAGTACGTTTGTTTTTAAGAAAAGCAACAAAACACCACCTGCTGCGTGCAAAGTGGTGTAATTCTTCATATTAAAAATGGAGCGGACGAAGGGTCTCGAACCCTCGACCTTCGCCTTGGCAAGGCGACGCTCTACCAATTGAGCTACGTCCGCATGGTGAGCCATGAAGGACTCGAACCTTCGACCCTCTGATTAAAAGTCAGATGCTCTACCAACTGAGCTAATGGCTCACAATATGGTGGCTCGGGACGGAATCGAACCGCCGACACGAGGATTTTCAGTCCTCTGCTCTACCGACTGAGCTACCGAGCCACTATTGTCTATTAAGATAATAATGGCGGAGCTGACGGGACTCGAACCCGCGACCTCCGGTGTGACAGACCGGCGTGAACTCCAACTTCACCACAGCTCCATAAAGGTTTGCACCTTCAAAACTGGATACGCAAAATAAATTTTCTAAGGATAATACGTGGATAAGTCCTCGACCGATTAGTATTCGTCAGCTCCATGCGTTACCGCACTTCCACACCGAACCTATCAACCTTATCGTCTATAAGGGGTCT
>NZ_JBNCMT010000020.1:0-105231 GCF_049846925.1 Brevibacillus nigriterrae | reverse complement strand
CTGGCATGAAATAATCCATCATATGATAGACGAAGGTGATCATGACAGAACCAAATGCACCAAGGAAAAACAGAAAAATCAGCAGGCTGACAATTTTTCCTCCCCATTTACCTAGTAGAATTTCACTCTGATCAAAAATATTTTTGTCAGGTGTTCTTTTGATTAGCCAAACGACCATGAGAATGGCGAGCACGCCCTGGATCGTGGCAAAAACTGTAGATAACCAAAAATCGCCATCCACTTCCCTTGCCATAATGCCTTGTGTGACCCCTACTGCTTTGGGATAAACCATGTTTATGATCAGCGCAATGAACATGCCATTGGATATCTGAATTTTCATCGATTTCCTCATTTCCCAGATCGTAATTGCTGTTCCAGTAAAACGGGGCTATTGATTTCAGCCTTGACTACTATATCGAATTTCGCCTGAACAAGCTCTTCATCCCAACTGTCCTTTAACACTTTCCATTCTTGAGGATAACGATTCTGGAATACCTTGCCGAGTTCCATAAAGTCTGATTTGTATTTTTTTTGAGCCAACCGTACCACTTCCTCAATTTCCTTTTTCAATACGGTCTCTAATTCTCTTTCCATCTCTTTCATCAATTTCTGTTGATCTTCAGTAACTGTACAACCTACTTCAACCATATCTCCATAAGTCGTCAAGTTGGCCGTAAAAGATACGTTCCCCTCTTCAAAGTGAGGAGTCAGGTCAAAGGATTGATCTTTTAATTCAAAGGTTATCGAGCTTTTCGGATCCTCCGGACAAGGCAAGGTCACGATTGATGATTTGACATTTTCAACAAACCATAATAAGCCCCTCGTCTGATTGGGGTTTAACACGCCTATCAGCTTGTCATCATGAAAAACGCCAGTCCCCGATAATTCAACCTGCTTGATCGATCCGAATTCTTCTGGTTTTTTGTTGGATATCCCTCGCTCTTTCAAGACAACCCGTGCCAGAATGGGATGAGTGGTATGGCTGAGATAAGCTGCCTGCAAGGTCATCAAATCGGTTTTGGGGGCTTCTGCCACAATCTCGCTGTAACGAAACAGCTTGTCCATCGATTGTCCAGGAATTACGTCCATACCGGTAATCGTGGAAACCACTTCACCTGCTTTCTCAGGAGTAACTACAACCCAGGTTCTCATCCGCAGCTCATGATTGCGACTGAAAAAGTCAATAATCTCGTGTATCCCTTGTCTGGCGAGATCCTCGTTAATGACGATGATAAAATTATGCGCCCAAAAGATCCTGCGAGAAGTAAATCGGGCCAAATTGCGGATGGCCTCAAAGATACTCTTACCCTCTGCGACAACCGAGTAGATCGGTTCCCCTGTTTGTCCCGTCGGTGCCCCTGTTGACCCCCTTGCATCACCAGGTCTCGCAATTTCAGCCGTGATTTTGAACATGCCCGGCTTCTCTCCTTTATCAAGCCCTACCGCCATGACCATAGCCATATCATTTATCTCCATTTTTCCTAAACAGCCTGCCAGAAGAGAGCAACACAGAAGGAAGGTGATGAGACGAAATAATTTATTTGTCATCCTCTGAATTCTCCTTATGACGTTTCAATTTGGACCGCAAATTCCCCCAGGAAGAAGTATCGGTATTGTTATTGTTATTCTGTTGTGATGGTGGTTTCGGCATTTGATTGTCACCCATTCGCTGTTCATCACCTTCTGCCATTTGCGGTAATTTTGTGAGACTCCACCAGGGCAGTCGCAATAAAATGTCTTTCTGATCACTCGGGCGAAAAGGTGTTGCTGGTGCCAGGTAGGACTCTCCAAAAGAGCGTATGGACAACGCATGTAAAATGATAATGGAAAACACGGATCCAAACCCGACCAGTCCCATGGTTCCTGACGCAAGTAATAAGGGGAAGCGTAGAATTCGAATGGAAAATGATGCAGCGTAGTTTGGGATTGCGAATGAAGCAATCGCCGTAATAGCGACGATAATCAGGATGGTAGGTCCTACAATACCAGCTTGCACGGCTGCTTGCCCGATTACCAGAGAACCGACAATACTGATGGCAGAACCGATTTGTTTGGGCATTCGCAATCCCGCTTCTCTCATTAATTCAAAGACAAGCTCCATAACAACCGCCTCAAATAAGGCTGGAAACGGAACAACCTCGCGACCTGAGGCGATCGTCAGGGCAAGGGTGGTAGGAATCATTTCCTGATGAAAGGTAGCTAGCAGTACATAGATAGAAGGCAACGTCAGGCTGATTGCCAGTGCGAAATAGCGAATCAGCCGAAAAAACGATCCAACCCAGTACCGTGAATAATAATCATCGGTAGCTTGAATGTACTGCCAGAAAGACGTTGGAACAATCAAGACAAATGGCGTATTGTCAACAAATATCGCCACTCTTCCTTCAAGCAAGGCAGCAGCTACTTTATCGGGTCTCTCTGTGCTTTGAATCGTAGGCAATGGTGAGAGCGGAGCGTCTTCGATCAATTCCTCAATATAACCGCTTTCGAGGACGGCATCTATTTTTATCCGCTGCAATCTGTTTGTGACTTCGTCTACCAGACCTTCTTTCACAGTCCCTTTTATATAGGCAATATTGATGTCCGTTCTCGATTTTTTGCCCACCTTCATACTCTCAATGCGCAGGGCAGGATCCTTGATACGTCTGCGTACCAGTGAAGTGTTCACTCTGATATTTTCTGTAAATCCGTCCCTTGGCCCACGGATCACTGTCTCAGAAGGCGGCTCTTCTACCCCTCTTTTTTCCCACTGACGGCTGGAAAAAAGTAAACCCTTCTCGCACCCATCCAGCAAAATCAGCGTATCTCCAGACAGGATTGCTTCAATGGCTTCTTTAAATGAGCGGACTGTCATTGCAGAAGGTTTTGTCAAAATGTGCAAACGGATCGCTTCCAAATCAGCTTCTTCGTGCACATGTTGATCCAATTCTTCGGCATAGAGCACCAACGATTTTAAGGCGGTATCAATCTGCTTGCTGTCTACCAGCCCGTCAACAAACAAGCATATTCCTGGGACATCTGATTTTCCGTGAAACACAAACTCTCGTTTTACCAAATCAGCACTTTCATTCAGTATTTCTCGCAACGTTTCTTTATTCTTTTGTAATTCGGGGTCAAAATCCCGATGCAGGAGTTCGATGATATTGTTTTGCATAGATAACCTCTTTTATCTGCTTTATCCCTTTTATTTCCTATGCCGTTAGAAATTATTCCCATTAAACGACTGGTAGCACACTGAAATGGATATGATGGGTAGAAACGACGTGGATGAGGCAGAAGGGTGGGTTTTCATGGATTTCTATCATTCGTGGTTTTATATCAATGTCCTAAATACAAAATGGTTGATCTGGTCGTTCGTCACCTTTGTTTTTGCAGCCAACCTGCTGTCTCCGGTCATTTTTTGGTTTCTGATTGGTGGGAAAACGAAGAAAATAAAGTATTAACTTGAAGTTTTTTCCCTACCGATATGCATTTTTGAACCACTCCGGATGTAGAAATTCACAATCGCATTGGGCTGTAGCCTCTTCATAGGTGAGTTGTCTAGTACTAGACTCAATGGCTTGCAAATAGACGAGCCTGTTAGTAATCTCTCTTTCTATCGTTTCCTTTCCTTGAAATACTCTTCCATGAGCTGGAATCATCGTCAAATAACTGTATGCCTGTAATTTCTCCAATGACTCCCGGTGGCGTGCAACGGAACTACGGAAATCAACCGATGGAAGCAGCGGTTCTCCGTCATTTGAAAACATGATTTCATCCGCAATGTGCAGGTATTCTTGGTTTATTTGGATCAGCATGGTACATTCCGAATGGCCGGGGAATACCGAGAGAAGCAGATGATGCTTTCCAAAGTTGATTTCTGCTGTTCCTTCAACAAGCGTCTTGGGAATAAATTGACCTTGTTCTTCTGGTGGTGTCCATAAATCAAGTGTTGTCCTGTAACGACTGCTTCCTGTCACTGACACATCAGGCAACACCTTCAATCCAAACATATGGTCATTATGAAAATGCGACAAGACTACTTCCTCGATGACGACTCCCTGGTTTTGGAGATCTTGAAGCACTTGAATTGCGTGCCGTTCATAGCCCGTATCGATCAAAAGGGCTCTCTTTTCGTCGATGAGAGCAATGATATTGTAGCCGAAATGTCTTCCCGGATCTGGTTCGAATGTATAGAGGATCATTCCCTCTGCTAGTTCCTGTTTTTGCACGACTGCATCTCTCCTTACTGATACCCTTCACGGTTGTTATAAGGAGATTCTAAAACAAATAGACTGACACCATTGTGTCAGTCATTGTATTTGCGTACTAATTCTTCTAAATAGTTCTGGGTTGCCTCTCGCAAATAGAGTGGCTCCAGTACTTCACATTCTTTGCCGAAGCTCAAAATGAACTTGATCAGGCCATCATCATAGGGAAACTGATCAACGACAAGGAACGCATCATCCTCAGTTTGAGTAATACAGTCTCTGCTAAAATGTTCAATCAAATGCTCACCGATCTGTTTGGAAAACTTTAAGGTGACCAAAATACTTCCCCTGAGATAGCTTTCCCGATAGATTTGGTTTATTTCTGCTTGCGTAAGTGCCCTCTTGTTGAATTCAGTGCCTATCCGAGGATTGCGAACCCGCACCAGCTTGAATCTTCGATAGTCATTTCGGTTCCTGCAAAAAGCAGACAGATACCAATGACCACTGGAAAAGGAGAGTTGGATCGGTTCCACCGTTCTCTCTTCATACTCCATCTTTCGATTCCAGTACTCAAAAATCATGAGCCTGCTTTCCTCTATACAATGATCCATCAAGGAAAGATACTCCTTTAGTTCATTTTCCATATGAAAATGAGACATATTGATCGTCAGCTTATCGGTGTTTTTTCCTTTTTGCTTATACGTGTTCTCGAACTTCATAATGATGTCATTAAAGACCGTATTTTTTCCAAACAAAAAATTCAGGTTTCCCATGACGGACAAGAAGGTTTGAGCTTCCTTTTTATTAAGAAACAAATTATCGATACTATAGTTTTCCATGATGTAGTAGCCCCCTCCCTTTCCACCAAGGGAGGCAATCGGGATGCCGGCTTCACTTATTTTTTCAATATCACGATAAATCGTTCGGACGGATACTTCAAAATGTTCGGAAAGCTCTTTGCCGGTAACCAGTCGTTTCTTTGAGATGATCAGTAGCATGGACAGCAATCGGTTTACTCGCAATGTTTCCTCCCATTCGTAAGATTTGCTACAATTGTATCAACAACCTCGTCAGCATTCACATGATCTACAGGAATTCGCTCATCAAAGCATGGTTCGGTAAAAGCCTCTACACACCTCTTTGTCTGCTGAAAACACCAATTTCCTTCTGCCTCACCCCGCTTTCGCAGACGTTCATGGATCGTTTGCTCACTCGCAATCAGGCAAAAATGAAATGTTTGTTCATCAATTTCCTGAAATCCTTTGCGTATGTACTCGAAATACGCCTGATTGCAGATCGTCATCGGGACAATCAGATTTTTGTTGTAGTGCCTGACGAGCGATTTCGCAACGTCCACCGTCAGTTCTCGCCAGAGTGTCAGATCCTGAAAGTCCTCGGTCTTTTCTTCTGGTTTTTTCACATCTTCGGTTATGATGGCCCGAAGCATAAACCCGACGATTTCCGGATCGTACAGCATGCTATTTTCCAGACGAGTTAACAGCTTCTGTGCAACCGTCGTCTTCCCAACACCAAACGCCCCATTGATCATTATGATCATGATTTCTCCCTCCCCTATATCGAGATTCTACTATAAAAAAGAAAAGCAGACGCTTGTCTCAAAACAAAGGTCTGCTTCCTAGCGATTATTCGCCTAAATCAACGTTATGATACACCTGCTGCACATCGTCCAAATCTTCCAGGGCATCAATCAGTTTTTCAAATTGTGCTTGAACGTCTTCTGAAAGTGTTACTTCGTTTTGTGCAAGCATGGAAAGTTCAGCAACGCTAAATTCCGTAACACCAGCATTCTTGAATGCCTCTTGCACCGCATGGAACTGATCAGGTTCCGCATAAACGATAACCGAATTATCTTCTTCGAGAATGTCACGCACGTCTACATCTGCTTCCATCAGAATTTCAAGCGCTTCTTCTCCTGTTTTTCCATCTACACCGATTACAGCGGTAGCATCAAACATATAGGCAACTGATCCACTTACGCCCATGTTTCCACCGTTTTTATTGAATGCCGCACGTACTTCTGGTGCTGTGCGGTTCACGTTATTTGTCAAAGCATCGACAATTACCATGGAGCCATTTGGTCCGAAGCCTTCATAACGAAGTTCCACATAGGTCTCATCTGAATTGCCTTTTGCTTTTTCAATGGCGCGGTCAATAATGGCTTTGGGAACATTATAGGTTTTCGCACGCTCTAGAACTACCTTTAATGCACGGTTGGATTCCGGGTTTGGTTCACCTTGCTTCGCTGCTACATAAATTTCTTTTCCAAACTTAGCGTATATACGACTTGTGCCTGCATCTTTTGATGCTTTTTTTTCTTTAATATTGTTCCACTTACGACCCATACTGTTCCACTCTCTTTCAATGCTCAAAATAGGTATAACTGCCTTCCTTCACAAGAAACTATTATACCTCAATTGTTTTATTTTTTATAATCGAAATCGTAAAAATGACAATTAATCGGTTGATTCTGCTCAATTTTCGTCCAAATAATAATTTCGCATCAGCTCATGTGACCATGCAGGCTGCTTGACTTCCCCAATTGGCCCGAATTCTGCTAGATATGGTTTTATATCCAGGACCGGGGAATCTTTAACCGCATCCAGGGCTTGTACAGTTATTTTCAGTCCGTCAACCTTGATGATTTTGCAGCGGGACAGCCCAAGCAGGTTTGGTCGCGCTTTCCCCAGAAGTCATCCTTCACTTCAGAGCGCCCCTCGACAACATAACCAATCGGTTCTAAAGCAATCGTCTGATTTGTCATCATAAGCTCACCTCGATTCGATCATGCTTTATTCTGCAGTTGATAAGCGGAATTAACCAAATCCCAGTTAAGCGGGCGTGCCAACCTGTTTTCCGGCTTATCCAAAGCAGCAAACCCGAATTTATTGTACAGGGTATGGGCATCGGCTGTTCCCAGATTAAACGAGGTTCCCTTCAAATACGGGTGCTCCACAATCACGCCAACCAGCCATTTTCCCAGTTCGAGTCCACGATATTCTGGAAGGACAAAAACATCTCCCAACCAGGAAAAGCGAACGAAATCTGATACGACCCGGGCGAACCCTACCTGTTTCGCTTGCGGATCCTCTGCGGGATTTCCCTGATAAATTCCATAGCATACTGCCGAGTTTTCAATGCATTTCTCAACCAACTCTCTGGCAATTCCTTTTGCCCAGTACGAATGTTCACTTAAAAAGTTGTGGATCAAACTGCGATCCAGGTACTGTTTTTCCATCGAAATAAAAAATCCGTCTTCTCTTGTCCAAATCTCCTGAGCCATGTTTTTTCCCCTTCCTCCATTTGGTTCCACTGTTTTTTTCCCTTTGTTTAATCGCATTGTCTAGTCGACTACCGTAATGCAATTGCGTCCATTTTTCTTGGAATCGTAGAGTGCTTGATCAGCCTCGCTGTAGCTGACCTGGAATGAATCTGTTAGCATGGCCTCAAATATTGACTCGTTCATCTTCTATTTTGATTATCTTGGGATTCATCATGAAAAGTACTTTCGTAGGAACGCACCTGATTTCTACCTCTCTGTTTAGCATGGTAGAGTGCCTTGTCAGCTGCTTCTACTAGATCAGAAGGCTGAGCGTTAATAATTGGTACCATCGTAGCAGTACCTAGACTCAAGGTAACATAGCTGGCTATTTTGGAACCAATGTGCGGGATCTCTAACGCTTCAATGGCCGCCCTGATATTTTCAGCGACCTGCTTTGCTCCTGGTTCATCCGTATCTGGCAGGATCGCCACGAACTCTTCTCCTCCATAACGGCAGACGATATCCGCAGATCGTTCAACTGAATTTTTTATTGTGGAAGCTACGATTTTCAAACATTCATCTCCGCCTTGATGGCCGTAAGTATCGTTATACGCCTTGAAAAAATCAATGTCCATCATAATCAAGGACAAAGGAGATGAGTGTCTCAAGGAGCGATTCCATTCAATAGTGATCTTCTCATCAAAGGTACGCCGATTGGAAACACCTGTCAACCCATCAATAGTAGACAGTTGCTGCAACAATTCATTTGCCTCTTGCAATTTTCGTTCTGCCAGCTTGCGTTCATGAATATTTCGATTGACCGAAATATACTGTATATCCTGTTGATCATCTTTGTTCCACAATTTGATAGACGATTCAATCCAGACATATTCTCCGTCGTTTCGCTTTACCCGATAGGTAAGGACGCTGTAATCATCCCGAACCATCTTGTTGGCATGTTCCCTTACCATTTCATAATCATCGGGATGGATATACTTTTCCAGATCATCCCCGACAACGGTTTCTGCCTTATACTGCAGAATTTCTTCACAAGCAGGAGAGGCATAGAGTATTTTTCCTTTACCATCAATCAAGGTAATCAGATCACTCGAATACTCCGTTAACAAACGGAAACGCTCCTCACTTCTCCGTATCTCATCCTCAGCCTCTTTGCGTTGGGTCACGTCATTGAGTGTGCCCGATGTACCAATCACTTGGCCTAGTTCATCCCGTGTCAGACGGGCAAAAACCTCGATCCACCGGAATCCTCCCTGTCTCGTCAGGAGGCGAATTTCCTGTCGGCAGTAATCCTGTTTCTTTTCAATCAATGGCAGGAATAACTGTTGATTGCGTTCCCTGTCGTCAGGATGCAAATAGGCAAGGAGGGAAGTACCTAAGCTTTCTGCAATGGGAAACCCGGAGATCTCCTCCCAGGCAGGATTTAAAAACGTCCAGTGTCCTTGTTCATCGGTTTGGAAGATTACTTCCTTCACGTGTTCCACAACGGAACGGTACTGCTCCTGAACTTTGTGCAACGCTTCTTCTGCTTTCTTCTTCTCCGAGATGTCTCGAAAGATTGTCTGCATGACAGGCTTGCCTTCATAAATAAATGGAGTTGACATGACCTCTACATCAATAACTGTTCCATCCATACGAATGAACTTCTCTTCGCTCCAATCCAAAGCCTTTGCTTCTTTCTGTAACAGTTCCAACCGCTCTTGTGAGAATTTTCGATAGTTTGGATGAATTCGCTCCATGATCGGCTGTCCGATCAATTCATCATGGAAGGATGCGCCCAAGATCGTTACACATGCAGGATTCACAAAGAGAAAACTTTCCCCATCGTGAACGACAATGGCATTCGGTGAATAATCGACAAGCGTACGATACCTTTCTTCACTGTCTCTTAACTGTTTTTGCATCTCTTTTTGTTCTGTAATATCTACAACGAGCCCGATGATATAATCTTCTGTTTGATCTTCAGAAGGAAACAGGGAGACGGTAAGAATTCCCAAGACAACTTGTCCGTCCGGGCGATAATATAATTTTTCAACTTGATAGGAATCTCTTTTCCCACTAATTAATTCTTCATAAAGCTCATCTTCCGGCTGCACAGGTTCTGAGATAGCGGAGATCGGTAGATGTTTTAGTTGCTCGCGAGTAAATCCAGTTATTTTCTCCAACGCCGGGTTGATTTCAATGACTTCTCCTGACTTCTTGCGCAATCCAATTCCGATTCCGGCCTTTTCAAATATTTTTCGGAATCGCTCTTCACTTTTTTGCAGGGCCTGCTGCATGTTTTTCTTTTCCGTAATATCTCTAGCAATCACCTGGATTGCAGAATGATCGTTATATTTGATGGGTATTGAAGCAATTTCAACGTAACGAATCTGATTATCCAATGTAAGCAGCTTGACTTCTTGCAGTGGCTGAGTTTCCCCGGTATCGTAAATGACTTTGATTCTTTGGAGAATGATCTCTTTATCATCAGGATGGATAATATCCAGGACATCTTTCCCGAGTACTTGATCTTCCGTTTCTGCTCCGATCAGTTGCAGTCCTTTCTCATTCACAAACAGAAACTTTCCATTATGAACCATGATGGCATCAGGTGATACATCTATCAATCCTCGGTATTGTTTCAACAAATGGCGGTAACGTTGTTGACTTTCCATGATCTGATAGCCATTGAGTCTGTGCATAAATGCCATCCAATACGACCCGATCAATAATATTAGCGGAACACTCAAGAAGTACATGTGAAGCAACTGGGCATGAGCAATCCGCACTTTCCACTCATTGTAATCAAAATCGATCCCCAGTACGGATTCTACGTTACCAGAGGAATCATAAATTGGTGCAAATGAACTGATCCATGTACCCCATTTATCTGTATACGGTGTCTCTTGTAACGTTCTCTCCCCTTTGAATGCCAGCTCCAATTCAGCAAGCTGATTGGGATATGTCTCACCAATCGGTACAGCAAGTTCCAATCTCGAGTCAATTTTGCCATTATCGTTGAGGTCAGCTTCCGGACAAACAACCAAGACATTCGTTCCATCGGGCAGCTTGCGAATCGTGTAGACACTTTCAATAAATGGGTACAGCTTCATCCATTCGATCATTTGGTCAGACATTCGCTGATACAGGGCGTCGGAAGGGAGCGTATCCAACTGTATACGAGCATGTCCTTCATCCTGCAGAATCTTGGAGAAAACAGGGGCCAATCCTTCAAGCGGTGTCTTGATTTTTGCCACTTCATCCTCTTCTGCCTGATTGACAAAAAACCAGCCAAAGAGAAGAACGAGAGCAAGCAAGCCCCAGATGAACGATTGGGATCGACCCATAATCTGTTTTTGTTCATAACCTCTTGCCTTCAGGATGCGCTTCAACCATACAGTTAAGCAAACGTATGAAGTAATGACAATCGTAACAAAAACAGCGTAATCCATGATGAACTCATCTCCTTGATTGAAACCTGCTTGAGAAAAAAAAGACCTACAAAACTGTAGGTCGGTTGCGCTACTCGCTCCCAGATATCTAAGCGCCCAAGTAAAGATATCTGTTCTTCGCTTCCTCTATGTAATTAGACCTAGTTATTTAGAACTACACTCTTTTTATACTACTTCGATTTTAAAAATACAATTCATTTTAAGTAATTGTTAAAAATCTGATACTTTTGTTCGTTCACTGCCCCAGTTACAGATCGGCTGCCTGTTTCGTCAATCCAACCGGAAGCAGGAGATGCCATTCAGTATACTTTATAGGTCTGTCCTGTCTGAGCTCCTTCCACGCTTTTTCGGTAAGCCAAGGCTACTCTGCTGGCAGGTACAGGTTCGAAACCGGGAAAATACGGACGATACTTTTCAAATGACTCCACCAAGACATTGGGGCTCACATTGTTAATCCGAATACCCCGTGGCATTTCGATTGCTGCAGCCTGGACAAAAGCTCGAATTGCTCCACAGGCCATGGCTGCTGATGCTCCGCCTTTGATCGGATCATCCATGGTAATTCCGGTCGTCAACGTAAAGCTCCCCCCATCGTTCACATGGTCCATTCCCAGTAAAACAAGATTAACTTGTCCTTTCAGTTTGCTTTGGATTGCGATCTCGTTGTTTTCAGGCGTTAACTCCGAAAGCGGTCCGAAAAAAACTTGACCCGGTGTGCTAATCACGGCATCGACTTTGCCAACGGTTTGATACATCGCTTTAATGCTTTCTGGTGACGTTATATCAACTGCAATATCGGCCCCGCTTCTTCCTGCTGAGATGATTTCATTATTGGATTGGAGTTCGTTTTGAATCGCACTCCCAATCGTCCCGTTTGCACCAAGTAACAGAATTTTCATAGTTTGCCTCCTAGTTGAGATTTTTTGTTTTGATAATACTATACCCCTGTATGCTATGTAAAGAGATTTTACAGTCTATTCCACATATAAAAAAGCCGCCCCGTCATTATTTCAGACAAGGCGACCAGTCATTACCTGCAGCTATTCTGTTCCATATATATTGCCCGTTGACGAAGTTACTACACCATTGTTCACGTTCACACTGTAAGACAATCCACCAGACCCGGTCCAAGTATTTAGATTGAAGCTATCTCCTTCTGTCAGCTTGTAAATCGAAATATTGGTAAAGGTTAGCGGTGTGCCATTTTGGCATACGGATGGAGCCTGGTTGCTTTGAGCCATGTACACTCCCGGGTTAGTAGCCCCAGGCTGCACAACTACCGTTGCTGTTCCGTCCTGTTCCACGAGAAGGGCTGTCATTTCGTTCACCGCCATGCCTTTTGCCTGGTCAGCGGCTTCGAAGCCGTCTTGAATATTTCTGGCGAGGAAGGTAAGGAAGCGCCCCATTCGATCACGCTGTTCGAAGTGACTGTCTGTGATGAGGTGCCCATTGACCGGTGTCTCAATTAAGCCATGGGTCAGGGAAATCAGTGAATTGTATGGATTATTCAAGGCAGTAGGAGAATCAAGGGTCTTGCTCTTGGTGGCAATTGCATCATAGCTATGTTCTCCTTGAATAGCCAGCCCGGCACTCGTGCCACCAAACGGAATGCCTTGGGCAATTCGATTATTGAGGGCGTCTAATGCTGGAGTACCTTTCAGGAAATTTACGTAATCCGCTTGATTGCCACCAGCAAAGAAAATGGCTTCCGCATGATTGATTTTATCGATGACAAAAGAATGGGAACCCGCTATTGCCAAATCATTTACGATCAAAGTATTTACTGAATTCAAAGGTGTTCCGGCTGTTTGTGCAAGGTCATAAATGTAAGGGTTGTAGGCATCTGTCCCCGAAGCACGGAGAATGAGAAAGTCACCTCCGTTTGCCTTTTCACTCATCCAAACAAATGCTTCATCTACATCAGTGCTTCCCCCCATGAACACCTCTCCGAACGAAGTTGCTGTAGAGACGTCTGTTGCGTTGCCGTGGGTGTAATACGAGTAAGGAGCTGGCGCTGCTGTTACCGTTCCCAGGCTAAGAAGATGACCTGCCGAGAGAACCGTGCTGATTACCATTTTGGAGACAGACCATTTTGTTCGCAAGTAAATCACTCCTCCACTCAAATGGTAGACTACTCATACAATGCAAGCATTTCGTCTATTACACCTATTTCAATTCTTTTACCTTGACTTCAATCGGAAGGATATCCATTCTGACATGAAGGGCAGATGAGGCGTATTCAGTTGCATCGTAATATCCCTCTGTATTGGCGGTTTTGCTGAATACCACAGTTACTCCCTTCCCCTTGTTTTCCTTGTCGAGACTAAACGCCATCCCGCGGAATTCCGCTGCCGTATTATCGACTAAATCGTCCAGCAGGGCAAACTTGGCAGCGTCCGAACCAAAGATATTCGTGTTCAGCGCATTCCCTTCGTAATACTCACTCCCTTTTGGGATCAGTGTTTTTGATTTATCGAGGGTGAACTTCTTGGTGGCAAAGTTGTACTTATCACCCTTTTCAATGTAAGATACATCCACGTTTGTATAGGCGCCGCTCTTGGTTGTGCTTACTTTGGATACATCAACCAGGAACATGCCGCTTGCACCGATGACTTGAATTTCGCTGCCTTTTACCACCATCGCTGAATTTTCATCTATGCCAAAGCCGTAGTTTATTTTTTCATGAACAAGCGCAACCACGAGACGACCAATGCGGCCTCGCTTGCTGAAGTGCTGATCGACGATCCCACCTTCAAAGAAACCAAGACCTTTAGTCACCCATAACCCAGGCTTTTCCCCATCGTAGGTCACACCCAATTCGAACGCTTCCAGTGACGTGGCATTCAGGATCATCGGATTCGACATAATCGCTGCTCCTGCCGATGTTCCCCCAATCATGCCACCCGATTTGTAAACCTCCCAAACCGCATCGAGCACCTTCGTATTTGTCCCGTCCTCATTGTAAAATGCCTTGGTAATCCGCGACTGATCTCCGCCTACGAAAAAGAGTCCTGTGCATTCGGAAACAGCTTTTGCCACCTCTGCGTTGTTTACCTTATCTGGGTAGTTCTTTTCGGTAATATCAATGATGCGGACACGATCAGAAGGGATGCCGTACGCTTCAAAATCTTGCTTCATGCTTTCCGAAGAAGTCATGGAGCCACTGGCAGTGGGAAATATCCCGATAATCGCCCTTTCCTTGCCTCCAGCCAATTCGATCATCTGGTTGTAGACTTCTGCATTGTTGGTTTCCAGATTGCCGCCAATAATCACAAGTGTTCCTTTGGCCGCTGACGTACTCTCGTTTGCGTACCCTTCCTGCATAGAAGCAGCCATGATCAAAACAAACGCCAGAAAAACAGTTAACAGCCTTGATACGTTACCTTTCACAAACGACATCGTATTTCCCCCTTACTGTATGATGTTTGTGTTTCCTGCCCTCAATTGGAAGACCGGCTCAATGCTGCCGACCGCCTCTCCTTTTCTGCTTGTGATTACAGGTAAATGAAAGGATTGCAATGCTCTTTCCTGCTGAGGTGTCAGCTCTCCCAACTGCTTTAGCACTTCAACCGCCACAGGTGTAGCGGACCTCCAGTTTCCATCTTCCACCTTGATGGCAATCCCGATCCCTTTCTCTATTAGCCCTAGGCAATAAACCCCTTCTGCGCCGCCCTTGGCGAGAACCCTTCTGTCTCCCACCTTGATTAACTCCGTGCAAAAGTCGTTGGTCCCGCTGATCATTTCGGGATGCTGTACCATGGCATGGGTAAGGCGCTTGATCGTTTGCCTGAGCGAATGGTGCTGCACATTTTCTGGATTAGCAAATTTAGCAAAAACGAGAGCCAATTTGTCTAATGGAATACCAAAATTGGGAACACCGCAGCCATCGATGCCAATCATCATCTGATCCTCCGGGAACTCCGCCAGCTCTGCCAATGCTTCAACAACCTTCCGCTGCACAGGGTGCTCCAGATGATGATACGTGTCAATATCACTTTCCAAATGCACGGCTAGCGCCAGCATGCCTGCATGTTTTCCTGAACAATTATTATGAATGGCGCTTGGCTCCACCTGTTTTCTCACCATTTCCAAATAGTGAGTATGGTTATATGGGGGATGGGCACCGCATTGCAGATTACCCTCTTGCAGTCCAATGCGAAACAGCATGGAGTTGACTACCTGCGTATGCTGTTCTTCTCCGTTGTGAGAGCCGCAACAAATGGCGATTTCCTTATCCGTCATCAGAAAACGCTCAGCGGCTCCCGATTGTAGAACGGGGATTGCCTGAACCGGTTTCAATGCAGAGCGGGTAAAGGTCATCCGCGTGATGTCTCCTAGCCCATACAGGAGATTGCCATGCCTATCCACGACGGCGATGCTCCCAGCGTGTGTGCTTTCGATATGATTGCCGCGTTTGACTACTACCATTGTTTCTTTCATATGTGTCTCCTCTCTTAGCTAAAGAGATGACAAGCGACCAAATGATCGTCTTCCACCTTACTGACAAGAGGTCTCTCTTGCCTGCAGATGTCCATTGCTTTTGGACACCTCGTCACGAACGCACAACCCTTCGGCGGATTGGCTGGTGACGGCACTTCACCATGCAGCATTATCCGCTCCCTTTTTTGCCTCGGATCTGCGGTGGGGATGGCTGACAAAAGGGACTTCGTATACGGATGCTGCGGGTTCGAGTAAATACGATCCGCTGTGCCGATTTCTGCCATTCTGCCTAAATACATGACGCCAACCTTGTCGCATAAATGCCTTACTACTGCCAGATCATGCGAGATAAACAAGTAGGTGAGCTGGAATTCTTCCTGCAAATCCTGTAGCAGATTGAGGATTTGTGATTGAATTGAAACATCAAGTGCAGAGACTGGTTCATCTGCCACGACGAGTTGTGGCTTTAGGATCAATGCCCGGGCGATGCAAATCCGCTGCCGCTGTCCTCCCGAAAACTCATGTGGATACCGTTTGAGTAACGCAGGATTCAATCCGCAAACTTCCATCATTCGTGCAATGGTCATCTTTCGCTCTGCTGCATCCCCCACCTGATGGGCCGAAAGCGGCTCATTCAAAATTTGCTCGATGGTCAGACGTGGATTGAGCGATGCGTAAGGGTCCTGAAATACCATTTGCAGATCCTTGCGCTTTAGAAGCATTTGCCTCTCGGACAATTGAGCCAAGTCTTCCCCTGCAAAGAGAACCCGCCCAGCGCTCGGCTTGATCAGATTCATGACAGCCCTGCCAGTTGTGGACTTGCCGCAACCCGATTCGCCAACCAGCCCAAATGTCTCGCCTCTGGCGATGGCAAAGGATATGTCATCAACCGCTTTGACAAACCCTTGTGTCCTTTGAAAAAAACCTTTCTTGATCGGGAAGTGTACTTGCAGCTTTTGTACGTCTAATAGCACATCTGTCATGTTCGGCCTCCCTGTTCTGCATAGAGCCAACAGCGGCATTTATGCCCCTTTGCTAGTGAAAACAACGCAGGGTCGTCGATTTCACATCGCTCAAAGGCAAAACTGCACCGCTCTCTGAATCGACAGCCGCTCCGGATTGAGCCAGCGGCTGGCACCTGTCCGCCGATCGAAAACAGGCGGTGCTTCTTCTCCTTCATATTGGGGATTGACTCCAGCAAGCCACGGGTATAAGGATGCTTCGGATGGTGAAATAACGTATCGACATCAGCTTCTTCTACGATTTCTCCCGCATACATGACAATCACCCGGTCGCACATTTCAGCTACCACTCCCATATCGTGCGTGATGAACAAGATGGCTGTGTTCATTTTCTGCTTCAGTTCCCGCATCAAATCCAGGATTTGCGCCTGAATCGTCACATCGAGCGCTGTCGTCGGTTCGTCGGCAATCAATAATTGTGGTGCACAGGCGAGCCCAATGGCAATCATCACCCGTTGGCGCATCCCCCCGGACAATTCATGCGGGTAGCTCGCATAGATCTGTTCTGCACGAGGAATTCCCACCAGCTTCAGCATGTCAATTGATTTCGCTTTTGCTGCTTTTCGTGACAAATCGGTATGAAGCAAAATCACCTCATCCAACTGGCGGCCAATAGTGAATACAGGTGTGAGCGAAGTCATCGGCTCCTGAAAAATCATCGAAATCTCATTGCCCCGTATCGCATTCATCTCTTTTTCTTTCAAGGTGAGAAGATCCGTGCCCTTGTAGCGGATTTCTCCAGAGGCGATATGCCCGGGCGGCGTCGGTACCAGCCTCATGATGGACAGGGAAGTAATACTTTTCCCGCAGCCCGACTCCCCGACAAGCCCTACAGTTTCTCCCTTTTTTACGTGAAAGGAGATGCCATTTACTACTGTGTATTCGTCTTCCTCATTGCGAAAATTGACGGTCAGGTTATTTACTTCCAGCATGATTTCTTGCATGAGTGTCCACCTCCTAGTCCTTTAATTTCGGATCCAGCGCATCTCGCAATCCATCGCCAAGCAAGTTAAAGCAAAGCACGGTGATGACAATCGAGAGACCTGGAAAAAAGGTGGGGTGGAACAAATTGCGACTGTTATCCTTCGCAGCACTGAGCATCGCCCCCCATTCAGGAGCCGTTATATCACCGCCCAGTCCAAGGAAGCTGAGCGATGCCCCGATGAGAATGGCTGTACCAATCCGCATGGTCAGATAAACCATCACCACCGACATCGTCCCGGGGAAAATATGCCGCATGACAATGACTGAATCCCGGACACCGATGGACTTGGCCGCCTCCACATAGGTCATTTCCTTCAGTGCCAGTGTGCTGCCTCGTACTATCCGTATAAAGATCGGGATCGTAAAGACGGAAACAGCAAAGATAATATTGGTAATGCCAGGTCCCAGCAGGGCGATCACTGCGATGGCAAGCAAGATTCCCGGGAAGGCAAGCAGTACATCCGTAAACCGGGTAATCAGGCCATCGATCCACCTTCCATAGTAGCCAGCGATTAGGCCAAGAACCGTCCCGATGACAGCGCCGATGGAGACCGAGACGAAACCGATCAGCAACGTTTCTCTCGTCCCCCAGAGAACACGGGAGAAAATATCACGGTTCTGGTGATCAGTACCAAACCAGTGGAGAGATGACGGCGGTTGGTGTTTATACGCATTGATCAGGTTGACCAACAGGCTGCCTGGCTCAAGCCGTACCGGTATATCCTGTGAGAGCGACTGTTCCACCGCAACCGGAATCAGTGTGGATACTCCGTCACTAGACACCTTGATAGCTCCATCCCCTTTTCCGACTGCGGTGATCACGCCGTCTTGACTCACCTCCACTACTGATGGAGTAAGCGATTGAAAGGAAAGAGCCTTGCTTTCCTGCGTGACTTCTGTCGAGTTGGAAAAGCCATCATTCGTTGTTGGTGCTATAACCTCAACCGCCCTGTTTTGTTCCACAAAGGCCAATATGTCTGACATTCCTGTCAATTGAGCACCATCCGTCAGAATGGCTCTCACTTCTGCTTTCAGCGTTGCCCCTATCCGTAAGGGTTCCTTTGGCACGGTTGCCACCAACTGGGATAGATAATTTTGTCCGTTATCCTGACTGGAGACGACTACCTTCAACCGGGAGGCAATCTCTCCGTTTGAAACGAGTATGGAAGTCGTGCCATCCCCATTTGCGTACACAAACACTCCGTTCGCCGTTTTTCTGGCAGCAGCAATTTGCCCATCCTCACTTTCCAGTGAAATTCGGTACCCACCACTGTCCTGCTCCTTGCTTTCATCACTCTTCCAAATGGCAATAGGCACCTGCACATTTGTCAGTTGGCTGACCTCAACACCTTTTTCCTGGTATTGATCGGTGACGGGCCGATGCGGATCATAGGGAACGAGCAATGGGGCGAACAGGCCAGCAAATACGATGCCTATGACGACGAACAAAGACAAAAATGCCACTCTCTGTTTGCGGAACTTTTTGAGAAACGCCCAAAAAGGCGATGGAGATTCGTACATCTTTGTCTGCATTTTTGAGTCTCCTTCTCCTTGGTTATTCGTAGCGGATTTGCGGATTCAATAATCCGTAGCTGACATCGACAAGCAGGTTAACAACCAAAAATTGTACAGAAAAGAGCAGAATCAGTGCCTGGATCACCGGATAATCACGAGTCAGAATAGAATCAATCAGGTAGGAGCCGAGACCGGGCCATGCAAATACCTGCTCTACGACTACTGCCCCACCAAGAAGGAAACCAAATTGCAATCCAGTCATTGTCACGACAGGGATCAAAGCACTTCGCAGTACATGCGTCAAGACGATGACCCATTCACGCTGCCCTTTGGCCCTCGCTGTACGTACATAGTCCTCTCGCAACACTTCCAGGATGCTGGATCTCGTAAATCGGGCGATAATGGCTGCCACCCCAAGCCCCAGTGTCAGCGAAGGCAAAATCAAATGTGAGATGGTCCCACTGCCGCTTGTTGGAAACCAGCCAAGCTGCACTGAAAAAATCTGCATAAGCATCAGGCCAAACCAGAATTCAGGAATGCTCAGTGCCGTGATGGCTGACACCATGCCTACCCGATCCAGAAGCGAGTTTCGTTTGACTGCAGAAAGGATTCCGACCAAGAGCCCGATCACCACGGCCCAGACCATACTGGCAAGCGTCAGCAAAAGTGTGTAAGAAAAGCGACGCAGGATTTCCTCAGACACATTCGACTTCGTGCGATAGGAGATACCAAAATCCCCCTGGGTGATGATCTTGCCAACATATCGGCCGTATTGCTGATAAAGTGGGTCGTTCAGACCCTCCTTTTCCTTGAGCTGCTGGTAGGTCTGTGCATCAATTTCATTTCCGTACAGCACACGGATCGGGTCTCCTGGCGTCAAATGAACAAACAAAAATGAAATAATGGAAACAACGATCAGCATAGGCACCATTGCAGCCGTCCGCCTCAAAATAAATGAAATCAAGCACTTCACCTCTTCAGAAAATCGTTGCGAGCGCTAGTCAAAACAATACGTAACGTACGCCCGCAACGATGATGTCGTTATTTCTTTTCGGCGGTGTTTACAATCACTGTATCGCTCGGCAGCACCATCACGTCAGAGACAGCGCTGGTCTTTGCCACAATAAGATCTGGCACATGAAGGAATACCCAAGGCGCATCGTCATAAATGATTTTTTGCACCTCAGCATACTTTTTCATCGCTTCCTCACTGTTGGCAGTCATGATCGCTTCGTCCAAAAGCTTATCGACCTGTGGATTGCTGTAGAAGCCGGAGTTATTGTTGTCAGGGGCAAAGCTCTTCGTATGAAAGTTCGGACGAATACCGTAATCAACTTCCCCTGTCCCCGGTGACCAGCGACCGATCCATAAGTCCGTTCCTTTTTCGTGGTCGAGCATGTCAAACAAGGTACCACTCTCGTAAGCCTGCACTTTTGCCTTGATTCCCACTTTCCCTAATTGCATGGCGACATTTTCCGCAATGGCAATAAATTCACTGGAGTTACGGGTCCACAGCGTGGCTTCAAAACCGTCTTTCATCCCTGCTTCAGCCAGCATTTTCTTTGCCTGATCCAGGTTGTACTCGTAAACCTTTTGTTGTGAATAGCCGAAGGTATTAGGTGCTATTGCAGAATCAGCCACCGAGCCGTAGCCGTCCAGTACGCCTGCGATCAACTCATCCTTGTTCACAGCGTAGTTCATGGCTTGCCTTACTTTCTTGTCCTGATATTTTTTTAGCTTCAGGTTCATCCCGACGTAATAGACGTTCAGGGAAGGAGCCTTGTAGACGTTGAATTTGGAATCGGCGGCGATCTCCTTGGCATTGAGAGTAGGCAGTTTGGTAATGATGTCCGTTTCTCCCGCTTTCAGCATATTGATCCGTGTGCCAGCTTCCACGACTGGCTTATACACGATGCTGTCTGCCTTGGCTGCCTTCTCCTTGTTCCAGTAGTTCGCAAATGGAGCAACCTTCACATGTTGATTCTCTTTCCACTCCACAAACTGATAAGGACCAGTTCCTACCGGATTGCGATCCAGATTAAAGTTAGGGTCACTTTGCTTCTTTTTCAGAGCCTCCAATGATTTCATCGATGATGCGGGATGAGCTAGATAAGAGGTCATTGCTGAATTTGGTGTATTGGCAACAATGGTTACATGTGTCGGGTCGACCACGATGACTTCCTTGATGAACGAGAAGAAACTTCTCCTGGCCATGCCATTCTTCTCATCCCGGACGAAATCGAGGTTCGCTTTTACCACCTCAGCATTGAAAGGGGAGCCATCGTGGAAGGTTACTCCTTCACGCAAAGTGAACGTAATTTCCGTAGCATTCTCGTTGAGCTTGTAATCCGTTGCGAGAACTGGTACTGGCTGCATCTTGTCGGTAAACGTCAACAGCCCTTCAAACATGGCCCTTTGTACCGTGATGGAGTTTCCATCCGTCACATTCTGCGGGTCAAGCGAGACTGGCTCAGCCTCCACTGCTAACGTAATGGTTTTATCCTCTGCTTTTTTCTCTGTCTGTACAGGCGGTGTAGCCGTGCTATTCGCTGGTGTCGCTGTGTTTCCCGTGTTGGTCTTTGTCTGTTCGGCTGGTGTGGAGCAAGCGGTGAGCATCCCGGCCACGAGCATACAGCAAAGTCCCCATGCAAAACCTCTCTTCTTTTTCAACGAAAATCCCCTCCTTAATGTCCAGAGCAGTAACAAGTTGATTGAACCTGTCTGAAATCTTATTAAGCAAAGAATGTGCCAACATGATGAACGGACAGTGGGGCAGAAATTTATTTTTGAATTTTCAGTATTTTGTGTACAAAAGTACGAGGCTCCTTCTATAATGGGTGAAAATACCAATTGCAATTCCAAACAATAAAACCCATTAAACACCACTTTGGTGGCTTGAACGGAGGGCTGATCTGTGTTCGACAAAGAACTTTTTTTGTTAACCGGAACCATGGAAACTCAAAAAACGCTTGTCCGACAGCTTCAAGACGTGATCGGAGACTTCGTCCGGATTCATGCTTACTCTTATGAAGAAGGAATCCCTCAAGTCTTTCACAACAAGCTGATCATCCTCTCCACTTCTGCCATCGTAGAAGAGACAGCTCCCTACATCGGAAGTGGCTGCAAGGTCGTGGTTGCCAAGCGGACGGTTAATTTTGAGCACATCGATAAGCTGTTGTTTCTACCAGAACAAACAAACGTCCTGTATGTAAACGATGCACCGGAAACGGTCTATGAATCGATCGAAACCCTGCTGCAGTTAGGAATCAATCACATCAACTACATCCCGTTCTACCCCGGCAAAAAGAACATTCCCGAGGTGGATATCGCCGTCACCCCGGGTGAAGTTAAGCTTGTCCCTCCCTTTATCAAGAAAATTGTCAATATTGGCCCACGGTTGATTGATATCATTACTGTCATGACAATTCTCCAGCATATCGGTTTGCTCGGAAAAAAGGGCGATATCGTCTCGGAGAAGTACATACGAAAAATTATCGAGCTCAGCAAGAACCTGTCTAAAACCAGCAAGGAATCAGATCGGCTCAACAAGCACCTCAAGCAGGTATTGGACGGGGTAAATGACGGGATATTAGCGGTTAACAGCAAGGGTGTCATTACTGTGTTTAATGAAAACCTGCAAAGCATGCTCGGCATGTTTCCATCGAAAGCCATCGGCAGACACCTGCAAGAGGTGTTTCACAACTCCGAGTTGGTGTCCTTCGTCTTAAATCACTCACAAGAGGAATCCGGCTGGTTTTCTGTCCTGCATACCGATGTGATCGTCCACCGCTTCCATTTGGAGAATGAGGGTGCCATCGTCGCTACCTTTAAAAATGCGCATGAAACGATTGAGATGGAAAAAACGTTTCGCCGCGAACTGGTAAAGAAGGGGTACATCGCGAAATATACGTTTTCCGATATCCGAGGGTTCAGCCCGGCCATCGAGAAATGCACACAGATCGCAACCAAAATTGCTAAAACCAATCTGACTATTTTGATTGAGGGTGAAAGCGGAACGGGAAAAGAGCTGTACGCCAGCGCCATTCACAACGAATCGATGCGTCGGGACGGGCCTTTCCTTGCTGTCAATTTCAGCGCATTGCCCGATGAGCTGGTCGAAAGCGAATTGTTCGGCTACGAGGAAGGAGCGTTTACTGGAGCGAAAAAAGGCGGGAAAATCGGACTTTTTGAACAAGCGAACGGGGGAACCATTTTTCTCGATGAAATCGGCGATATTTCTTTGAAGGTGCAAGCTCGACTACTGCGAGTGTTGCAGGAAAAAGAGATCATGCGTGTGGGTGGCAACAAGATTATCCCCATCGATGTACGGGTCATTGCCGCAACCAACCGCAATCTGCTGCACATGATCGAAAAAGGAACGTTTCGGGAAGACCTCTACCACCGGTTGAAAATCTTGTACATCCATCTTCCTGAGGTGCGCAACCGCAAAGAAGATATCCCTATTCTGGTGAGACATTTCCTCTCCCAAAGCGGCAGGAGCCATATCCAGATTGTTCCTGAGGTAATGGCACGATTGATGCAATATCACTGGTACGGGAATGTGCGGGAGCTGAAAAATACGATCGACTACATGCTCGCCGTTTGTGACGGGACCACCATCACCATGGACGATATCCCCAATGAAAGCTTTTTTCTGCGAAAGTACCAGGATGAGTCTTTGCGCCCGGTAAGCAGTATCTCGACAAATGTCACTTCCTCCCCATCACAAGAAGAAGAATTGCCTGTGGATCAAGAAGAATACCTTTTTATTTTGAAAGTAATTCATTTGTACAACAAAAAAGGAGAATCCATTGGCAGAAAAAAAATTGCCGAGAAGACGCAAGAATGGCACAAGGATTTATCGGAGCAGCAAATTCGCAACCGCTTGAAAGCTCTGGAGCAGAAGGGATTTGTCGTGACGACCAGAGGCAGGGCTGGCATCAAGCTGACTCGACCAGGGGTGGACTATCTAAACGTTCCATCTGAGAATCATTGATGAAAAAGGAGGATTCCCACTTGCGTGAAGTCACTTTTGAACAAACCAGTGTTACGAGTTTTTCCGTTTATGAATTCGGAAATGGCAAAGGGCCTCGCATTGCCGTGACAGCCGCCGTTCATGGAGATGAACAGACGGCTATCCATGCTGCGATGCTGCTGATCAAGCAGTTGGAAAACCAGACGATCAACGGCTTTGTAAAAATTATTCCGATCTGTAATCCAGCCTCCTTTCGAAACCGAACTCGGGTCTCCCCTTTTGATCGGATTGATATGAATCGCATTTTCCCCGGTAGCGCCGAGGGCAGCCCTACCATGCAACTGGCGCACGCAATCTGGCAGGAGACACGTGATGTGGATTATCTGGTTGACTTGCATTGTATTGGTGCAGGAGGCACTTCGTATACGTTGGCTCTTTACAGAGAGTATCCTGAGCTGCGAGAGCTTGCCCATGCGCTGTCCCTACCGATTGTCATCCAATCGAGCGGTGTCAGAGGGCAATTGTTCGTAGAATCTTGCCGATCCGATCAAAAAGCACTGATTATCGAATTGCCTGCTGGCCAGCCCGGTGGAACCATCGATGTCCCTGCCGCCGAGGAATGCTGTCAAGCCATCCTCCGCTACCTGAAACATCTTGGTTTGCTGGCTTCCGATTTCCCAGTTTCCCCTGACTCACCCGTTACTTTTTATGCTGAAATTACCTCGCTTACTGCCCCTCGTCCCGGATTATTCCTTCCTATAGCATCTGCTGGCTCATCATGTGCAGAAGGTGAGCTTCTCGGGACTTTTGATGGCAGTGCGGTTACCGCCCCCTTCGCTGGAGTCATCACATCTGTAAGTCCCCCCCGTTATTGTTTTGCCGGAGAGAATTTGGCAGACGTGGCACCCGTAGAGCGGATCGAGTAAAAAAAGCCGACTTGTTTATGACAAGACGGCTTGTAGACGGTAGATAAACCACCTTTTTCTATTAGTTCAATAGGACAATACGACAATAACAGTACGGAATATCGTTTCAAAGAAAAAAAGATAGCTCTTTTCCTTAGCTTATCTTGGTTAAGTGGAGAGCTATCTGTTGCGGTCATTAGTGCCTGTTCCAAGACTTTAGCTTTTCCTCTGAAACGGCAGTAGCGAAGACAATGGAGCTCTTTAGCATCCGCGAAGCTTCGCTCAATTGTTTCTTTTCTTTTTTGATAAAGGAGCTTACCTGACTTAGATATTCTATTTTCTCTTACCCAATCTTTACTGTCTCTCACTTAACTTAGAAGAGGTTATTGTTTTAACTGCATTAACTTTTTTAACAAAGATTGCACAAGATTAGACTTTCACAAATTTACCTCTAAACCACGTCATAATAAATAAGATGGGAATATACCCGTAAATCAGATAGAAACCAATATTGGAATAGATTTCAGATAAATAATTCATCAAGATACGATCCTCTATAAACATCAATAAGATAAAAAAGTACACTAGACAGGCACATAAGCTGATCTGCATTTTTATGTTTAGCCATTGTTTTACTCCTCGGCATGCCGCCCACAAGTATAATGAAATAGATTTAATTACAACAAGTAGACATAGAGACACAACAATATATTCAAACCTTTCGATCAGTGGGATTTCAACAATCTTCACCATGTTCAAGGTAGGCCAAATGATGTGCTTCAGTTGACCTTCACTATAAAAAAGAAAAGTGAAGATGGTGATAAATACATATATAAGTGTGGTAAATAAATTACCGAAATGAGCCCATCTTTGTGATTTTTCAGGTGTTTTAATAAATGGATAGTATAATAAAAGGGCTTCAAATCCAATAAACTGAAACATCATGAACTTCGCTGAAGATAGTATTGAATCCATGGAGTGGTTTAAAATCGGGAGCAGGTTATTTGGATGAAAATAACCTAAAGACCCAAGATGTATGGGTATCATGATGAAAAAGGGAATAACAGATCCCCAGAAGCAGGCACCAGTAATCAATCTAAATCCACCTGAAACAATATAATAAATCAATGGGATCAAAATCCAACTTATCTGTACGCTACTCATTAAAGGGAACATCCAAACCTGAACAACCTCAATATAAAGCCTCAATACTAAGAAAGCTCCGAAAAAGAAATAGAGAATAATGAATAAATTAAGAACGCCACCTATCATTTTTCCAAAATAGCGCTTATGAATTCCGATAATATCCTGATTATTCGCCACCAATACCCGATAAATCATCCAAATGATTAAATGAATACTCAATCCAGCCACGAGAACAGAAATCCATCCATCATAGCCAGCATCTTTTATGAGGTCTCGCTGAAATCCCAGAATGCCCACTCCAAGTTCACTTCCATGGATCACAAAAAAAACTAAAAAAGGAGATATGAGAAATCTTTCTCGAACCACGCTATTCAAGCTGTAACCTCCCTGATCATTCTGCCACTCCAGTTTGAACAACTTTAACGAGAACTTCCACATCTGTCTTCATCTGCGGATAAATTTTTTGAAAATCTCGATAGCCCCAGTCTCGAGTTTTACCTCGAACCATGTCACCAAAACCTATGGGATCTACTTGATGACGTTGGCAAAAAGAAATTATTTTTTGTGTCTCCTCTTCAAAGTATTTTTCAATCATTTTTTCCACTTTATGTATTTCGCTGCTTTTAGTTAAATCAACGTATGTGGGTACATCTTTCATTTTAGCTTGTATTTTAATATTGATCGAAATGGATGGAATGGGCTGTGTTACGTTGACCGAATATTGGACCTTGGAACGAATACTACTTAATAAAATAAAATCAATGAGATCTCTATTTGAGCCGGGGATTTTGATTTGATAATTAGCGTTTTTTGTATTTTCCATTAATAATTTCAGAATAAACGATTCCCTTATTCCGATATGGGCAACAAATTTCTCCTTTTTAAACAAAGCTAAACCGTTAATTTTAATCTTATTCTGTTCCATAATGAAATAGGGTAAATAAGGATCACGTCCCTCCCCGTAAAAATTAAATAAGAATACTTGAAGATTCATTCTTGGCAAATTACCATTACTGATATTTTGATTAACCATATTGAATAATTGAAAGGGAACGTTAGCGTCCTTGGCTTGTTTCAATATTTTCGAGGCTTCTTGTTCTGCAACCCCTAATTGCGCTCGGGTTCCAATTTTCGGGTCGCGACAGAGACTATGAACTATCGGTTGAATTCCTTTCGCAGCAAGAGACTTGCTGAATACCACCATACGGAGCTGTCCTTGCTCGATAGGAAAAGTGGTTTTAGTGCTCAATCTCGGTAAAATATCATAATAGGAATTGGATATTGTATCCAGCAGATTAATTTTGGTAAGTCCTTTTTCTTCAAAAGTAGGATAGAGTATGGTACCTCTAATCGTATTTTCATCCTTATTCCAGTCAAAACCAATTGTTTGCACTAGTTGAGTTTTGTTTACGACTCGTTGGCTGGAACAACCCGAAATTATGCAAGAAATCATCAGAAGGATATAAGAGATTTTCATTACAAGAACCATCCTTGTTATTCATCATGATCATTTTTTTGCTTTTGGTGCTTTGGATGATATCGAAACAACGATTGGGGACGCAAAAAACTTGGTCTAGTGTTGGTCATTTCATAGGATGATCGTAAAAAACTATCTTGGAAATCTCGGCGCCTGAATGGATATAACGGTACGGTGTAGGGAGTACCTAGGGATTCTAAACGGGTTACATGCATCAATAAAAAACAAATCCCCACCATGATACCCATTCCTCCCCATATCGCTGCACTAATAATTATTGGAAAACGCAAAAAACGAATCGTATTCGACATTTTATATATGGGAGTTGTAAATGAAGCCAAGGCAGATAATGCAACAATTATAAGTAAGACATTACTGGTTAACGCCGCTTCTACGGCAGCTTGTCCGATCACAATCCCCCCAACAATGCCTAGCGTCTGACCCACCTTAGAAGGCAATCTTGCTCCTGCTTCACGAAGGAATTCAATAGTCATTTCTAAAAATAGCACCTCCACCACTGGAGGGAACGGAACATTAATTCTTGAAAAGATAAGGGGAGCTAGTAAGTCTCTTGGAATCATCTCATAATGAAACGTAACAACTGCAATGTAAACTGAGGTAGAAAACATAGAAAATAAAACTCCAAGGATACGGATTAACCGAAAAAATGAGCCTAGCAACCATGGTAAATAATAATCTTCCGGCGAAATAAAAAAGTCAAATAGGGTTGATGGTCCTGTTATGACATAAGGAGAACCATTGCTCATGATCGCAACTTGACCATTAATTAGTGCGTACACCACTCTGTCTATTCGTTCTGTGGAGATGAATAAAGGGAATGGAGTGGTTGAGTTATCGGATATTAACTGATCAAGTTGTGAAGAATCGAACACGATGTCAAAGTCAACATCTTTTAATCGTTGGCGCACGGTTTGGATATGTTGGTTATTTGTAATTCCTTCAATATAAGCGATGACAACCTTGGTCTTTGATATCGTGCCAATTGTTATATCTTGAACGATAAAGTTAGGTATATTAATTTGTCGCCTAAGTAGATTGATATTGATATCCACATTTTCTACAAAACCTACTTTCGGACCCACCACACTGAATTCATTTTCGGTATTATTCTTATCTCGCAAGCCGATTTTTTGATCGGAAATATTAATAAGAGCACATTTTTGATCATGTTGATCAAGCTGTAACATCACATGTCCTTTGAGCAAATTTAATGCGATAAGTTCTATTTGATCGGTGATCTGAATATTGTCAATCGGAATCAATACTTGGATGTCCTCAATACTTTTTAATTCTGAGAGTACGTTCGGGTCTTGCAAAATAGCGAGTATATTACACTGTAGCAATTGATTGTCAATCAGAGTTTTATAATAGGAAATGAATAATTTCTTATCATTCTTTAGAATTGGGTATTGGGTGATAAAATCAGAGGATTGTTTCGTTTGACTTAATAAATCAGATATCATTCTGGAGCTTAGGTTTGACTGAATTTTATCATCTTTTTCTTTAAACCAAGATTTGAATTTGAACATGATTTGAACCTCACATGTAATTTCACCTTTTACCTACTTCCTTTGAACAACTACCGTACAAAAATAAGCTGAAACGACAAAAGGGAGGAAAGAGTAGGGCTTTTTTCTTCCTCCTGCATCACGATAGTCATCCCACATACCAAATGGGGTATACACAAAAAATATCAGCCATTGAAAATTTGTCTGTTTAATAGCTTATTCATGTCTGTGTCCTAATGTAGTATTTGTTAAGTTATTACAAAGAATACATTTTGACTTTAAAAGAAGTGGTATTGCATTTACATAGCACATGTTTATTTTCCCATCTCACTATTTTCTGTTAATGGTCTTAAACTTGGGAAAGCTATAACTATCCAACTTACATTAACTACAATCTAGAAAAAAGGATGCGTGCTATCTTAATGGAAAGAATGTTACTAAGAGCTTTGTTCCTCGTATGTATGGGTTCGATTCCCTTTTTGTTTCGCAAACCAAAGTTAAATGTCTGGCTTACTGTCTTCTTTATGAAGGGAGTTTTGGCAAGCATCATAGACAATATCGTTGTAAATTCTGGACGGGTTAAATATCCTGTTCGTCCACTTTCTAAAACTTTTGATATCAACATTTTGTTCGATTACCTATTATTCCCATTACTTAGCGTACTTTGGGTAAGAATGAGTTACAATGTCAAACCATTGACTATGGTAATACAAAGTTTATGTTTCAGTGTACCTATGTCGATTGGGCAATGGGTGCTTGAAAAAAAGACAAAATTATTTCACTGGAACAACTGGACACCTCTACACACGTTTGCCTCAGTCAATCTCACTTTGTGGACTGTTCGCGGATTTGTAGCCATACTTAAAAAACTTGAGCCAAAAGCGATTATAATAAACAGGGAAAAGAAAGAAGAAGACATTTTTACCTATTCTGATTCAAGCGATGAACAGGTGGAAGAATCTTATATTAACTAGTAAATTTTTCGATTTTACTCTTGAAATAAAAAACCAGCTTATGTCTGATTTTCAGACTTTAGATAAACCACCTTTTTCTATTCGTTCAATAGGACAATATGACAATAACAGTACGAATATTGTTCGAAGAAAAAATAAGATAGCTCTTTTCCTTAGCTTATCTTGGCTAAGTGGAGAGCTATCTTTTTTATGTTTTGTACTGTTGCGGTCATTAGTGTCTGTTCCAAGACTTTAGCTTTTCCTCTGGAACAAGTTCTTCAAGGCAAACAAACTCATATGAAGTTTGGGTTTCTTTATTTGAATGTAGCATAGGCCAGCGCCTCCTAAATATATAGTAATATTAATAATGTTATCAATATTAACGCGGTGATTTGTAAAAGTAATTGCATATAAAAAAGGTTGCCGAGACTTTCTCGGCAACCTGAAACCCATCTTGTAATTCCCTGCTATGAAAGCAAATGATGTTTTTTGGCTTCTAAAATAGCTTTTGTACGACGATTTACGCCTAATTTGGTAAATATATTATTCACGTGAAATTTAACCGTGCCGATGGTAATCACTAACTGCTCAGCTATCTCTTTGTTTGTGAATCCGTCAGCCATAAGTCGGAGTACTTCCAGTTCCCGCTCCGTAAGTGGTTCAATTAACTCTGCTTCTTCCGACTTCATTTTTGTCTCCGCTCCAGCAGCCACATGTCTATAAGCTGAGAGCATCTTTTTCACATAACTCAGTTGGGTCGAAAGCAATTTCAGCACCTCAAGCCTTTCTTGAGAGAAAGCGCTTGTCGTTAGCTCATTCTCTAAATAAAGAATACTGGTCAGTTCTCCCTGGATGAAAATAGGTAAACACAAGATTGATTTCACTTGATGACGCTTCACATACGAATCTGAATGAAATAGCCCAATTTTCGCCGCATCATCCAGAATAACAATTTCTTGCGTTCTTGTAACATATCGGAGGATTGCTTCTGATGCAAAGTCCATTTCTTTGAGTGGAACAGAACAGATGACCACTCCCGGATCGGATTGAGTACTCGATGCGATTTCAACAACAAAGGCACCGTCCTTTTCCACAATCAGATACCCTTTTTGTGCACCAGCGTTTTCAACGATCAGTTTCATCAATCTGCTTACTACCTGTTCCACTTCTATTTCTTCTGCTACTGTCTGTGAGGCTTTCAAAAGAGTACTTCGATCCAGTACATTCAGTTCTGTTACCGGATCATGGCTTCCAACAGGTTTGTCTATTGCTTGGCTTTTGCCGTGTCTTGCGTGAGAGTCAACGAGTGATTTATAGCGTGGGAAATTCTCCAGCAACTGGTTTGCTTTCGCTGTGCCACCCCACGCCAGATAGTTTTTATATGCCTTGGCTGCATAGGAATTGACAACCGTTTCTATTCCCTTCGCCTGGAAATAAATTGCTGCGCACTCGCCAGCAATGGCAGCACTTAAAATATATCCATTTTCAATCGATGAGTTGATCGCCTTCTCGTATTGTTCCAACATTTTTGCTTCATCATGAGATAATCGAGAAATCTCCGCATTGATTAGCAACAATTTATGTTGGAAATTATCAGGTGAATACCTTGACCATTTTTCATAGCAAGTCCGAATCTGCTTCAAGCGATTCCACATTTTTGTGCGTATCGATGCAGGAAAATCAGGATACTTTGCTGCAATGGCAAGTGATTCATAGAAATAGCATTCAGCCAGATGCGGCAAATGAGTGGCATAGGGTGTAAATGCCCTAGCTGCGTTTGCACATTTTATTGCTTCATCATACTTTCCAAACAAATAGTTCAGTTGTGTTTTGTATGTGTAATATTGAAACAGCGTGGTATTTTTGAATTCTTTTTGCTGGATCGATTTCAAAAACTCATCTTCATGAAACGTCTCCGTATCAAACGAAATTGGGTTTTTCGTTGAACCTTGCAGAGCAAGAATCCACTGTTGGTAAAGATAGAAATTGTCTATGACAAACTCATCTTTGGTCTCAGTCAGGATTTCCAGGTAGTTGGCAATCCACCGATTCAACTCGGTAAGATTTTTCCTTCCATAAAAGGAATTGATATGAGCCCCCATTGCATAGCTGGCAAAAACATAATCACCTGACTCAAGCCCAAACTGTAATGCCTGTTCGAGATATTCTTCGGCTTCGCTCGCATGTTTGATAAATCGAGATATGACAGCCCCAAACATCACATAGGTCTTGCTTTTGATTGATGGAATATTGTAGTTATCTGCTATTTCCAAAGCAATTTTACCTAGGCGGTACCCCGTTTCGTAGTCCTCCAACCCAAGAGTCAGGATCATGCCGAATGCAGCAAATGCACTTGTGGAAGCGGGAGAGATTCCATATTTCAAAGACAGCCTGACTGATCGGGACATGAGGACAGTATAGAGCTCTTTGTTAGAAAAGAAGGAAGGCGCCGTTATCGTAAACATCAAATCCATTACCACTTTAAACTTTTCATCCGTCATTTTTGGCAATTGGTTAATCTGATTGATTCGATTTCTAAGCTGCCATTTGGCAATCAGCATTTCTTTTGCAACGACGTAAGGTTTTGGCTTGATCTTGAGATGAATGTCAAACTCTGCCAATACTTTCAAGCCTAATGAAATGGCTTCAGAATATTTGCCAAGATTGACATACTGTGTAGCGATCACTCTGCAAATAAGCGCTCGATCCATTCGGTCCCGCGAACGCCTGTTCAGCTCATCATACAACTCTTCTGCCTGCTCATAGCATCCACACAAATACTCGCATTCCATCCGTTCCAACAACAGATCAAAACACAGTTGATAATGGTTTTGCCAATGCTGCTCATCCACAAGCGAAGTACCCACTCTCAAAAAAAGAGCAGCCGCTTCATATGCAGAGGATGACATTGCTTTTCTTCCGGCTGCAAGGTTTCGCTCCATCACTTGAACGATCTCATGACCTTCCGAAATATAAGAAATTCCCAGATTGGAGTGATTGGCAAATTCGATAATGTCCACTGAACTATTTTCACTTGAGAAATGATCTTGCAGATAGGTTGCCATCTTCCAATGAAAATGTCTCCGCTCGGACTCTTCTTGTAGCGAATATGCCGCCTGCAGCACTCGATCGTGCAGAAAACTGTACAAGAACTGACCTTCTACTGGAATGATCAATCCTTCTCGAATGGCTACCCACAGATCAGCCGCTAGTTGTTCAATTGATGTCTGCTCTACGTCCGCAAGCATTTTCAAATCAAATCGACTGCCCAAACATGCAGCTAATGACAGAACCTTTCTCGTTCTCTCTGGAAGCCGATTTAGTTTTCCAACAACAAACTGGTACAGATCATCAGAGGTTTGTTTCCTCTCGATTCCAGCGTCATCCCATTCCCAGATCCCCAGCCCCTGATTATACCAAAGCAATTTTTCATCGTACAACGTTTGGAACAACTGCTTGAAGAAGAATGGGTTTCCTGCTGTCTTTCTGTAGATGGCTTTTGATACACCCATTGTTCGAACACCGTCATCGCCAAGTGTATCTGCAACCAACTGATTGAATTCAGATAATGGAAGTGGGTCCAACGAGAGCGTATGGATATCTGCTCCTGCCTGTTTCCACTTGTCCATTTTCAAAGAGAAGGGATGGAGATTGCTAACCTCGCTATCACGGTAAGAACCAATGAATAGCAAACATTCGCCATCCGGGTCTGTAATGAAGGATTGGATCATCTGCAATGAGTCCGTATCAGCCCATTGGAGATCATCAAGAAAAATGACCAGCGGATGGCCGCCTTTGGTAAAAATATGTAAAAAATCACGAAAAGTCGATTGAAATCTGTGATTGGTTTCAACTGTTGACAACTGTTCAACGGGAGGCACTTCATCAATAAGCAGTTTCATTTCCGGAATTACCTCAGCAACAATGGAAGCATTCGCTCCCAAAGCTGATCGGAGTTGTTTCTTCCAGCGTTCAACCCGATCCTGACTTTCGATGATGATTTGGAGAATTAGACCGCGAAACGCCTCAATTAGTGGAGTATACGGAACATCTCGATGAAATTGCTCAAATTTTCCGGTAAGAAAATATCCATTTTCTCTGCCCAATCGATTCTGTATCTCTTTCACCAACGCTGTTTTCCCGATACCCGAAGGTCCCGAGATGAGCAACATCTTGGTTGTTCCTTGACAGGTCTCTTCGTATATTTCTTGCACGATTGCAAGTTCTTTTTCTCTTCCATACAAATGAGGTGCGATCAGAAAAAAACGGGAAGTATCTCTTTGCCCAAGCACAAAATCACTCACTGTGCCTGATTCTTTCCACTTGGCAAGACAATGCTCCAGATCATCTTTCAAACCGAAAGCACTCTGGTACCTGTTGTCCGGATCTTTATGTAAAAGTTTCATAATCATTTCAGATAGCACATCAGGAATTTGTGGTGCCAACTTCTTTGCAGGAACAGGTACTTTAGCCAAATGAGCATGCACCCACTCGAGCGGATCACTCGCTTCAAAAGGAAGCTGTCCGGTTATCATTTCATATAAAGTGATGCCCAATGAGTAAAGATCTGCCCGATAATCTGCAATCCGCTTTAATCGTCCCGTCATTTCAGGAGAAATATAGGGCAAGGTGCCACGCAATTCAGGTCCATCTACCTGCTGATCTTGTGATACAACCAAGGCCGCTTTTCCAAAGCCAATGATTCTAACCTGCATCGTTTCTGGGTCTACGATGATATTGTCTGGGTTCAAATCATTGTGAATGCACTGTGCCTGGTGTAGTTGTCCTACAATGTCAGCTACCTGTATGCTGATTCGTAAAAAATCGGTCAGTGAATGTTGGCATTTCCCCATGCATTCACGAAAGGAAACTCCTTGAACATCCTCCTGAACTAGCATATATGTTGAGCCATTTCTCTCCAGTGAAAGCGGTTTGACGATACCATCTACGTTTAATTCACGAGTAATTTCATATTCCTTAACGATAGTGGCGATTTCATTCAAGGAATGGATTTCCCCGCTGACAATCTTTAGGACAACAGAGCAATTATCACTTTCTCTGAAAGCGCGACCGATGATCATACCAGCTTCTTCAAAAAGAACCTGGTAGATTCTATAACCAGCAATGGTATTCTCACTGAATTGCAAATCAATTTCTCCTTTTTTCTGTATATTCACTTGTCGAAATTTACTAATTAATATAATTTTAGCAAATAATGCTAAGTATCGGTAGAGAAGCAAATGAAAAAAAACCCGATCCTCCATGAGAAGATCGGGTAGTGATTTATTCTGTCACCGTGACTCGGATGGTCAGCTTGCGTTCTCTGTACTTGACCGTCACCGTAGTGACTCCTTTGCCAATGGCTGTAATCTTGCCATCTTCTACAGTTGCTATGGATTCATCTGCGCTGCTCCACTCTGCTTTTTCGGTAACAACTTGTTTGCTTCCGTCCTTATAGTATACCGTCAATGTGATTGCTTGTGTTTTTTCCACTGCCATTTTTACAGCTTGTTTATTAACCGAAATTCGTTTTATATTCCTTGGTTCTTTCACTTTGACCAGAAGTTCGACTGATTTGCCTCCATAATAGGCAGTTACTTTTGCTGTTCCTGCCTCTTTTGCCACCAGTTTGCCATTCTCGATTACAACCACTTCTGGTGTGTCCGATTTCCATTGTACCTGATTTGTTACTTCGTCTTGTGAGTCATCTAACCATTTGGCAGTTACTTGAGGTCGTATGTCCTCCCCAATCTCCATTTCTATCTGCTCGAAGGGAATGAGAAGTTCTTCCAAACTAACCTTGGAAATGGTAACAGGAATTTGTAGAACCTGGTCTTCGTAGCTGATAGTGATGGTTACTTCTCCTTCTTTTTTCCCAGCTTTGATTACCCCTTTTGTCACTGTTGCCCCAGTATCCGAGCTGCTTTGAAAGCTGGTCTTTTTGTCTCTAGTGATATCCTTTTCCTTACCGTCTGAATAAACAGCAAATACTTTAATTGAAGAAGATTTTCCTGGTTTTAGCAAGAGACTTGGTTTCGAGGCTTTCAGCACCTCTACTTTTACTTCTGGCTCGGGCTTTTGCTCTGGCTCCACCTTCACAATCGATTCAGCAGTAAAATGACCGTCAACCGTTGTCACAGTAATGATTGTTTCCCCTTCTTTATGTGGGGTGACGACACCATTCTGGTCAACAGATGCTACTTCAGGAACTCTTGAACTCCAATTAACGCTTTGATTGGTAGCGTAGGAAGGAGTGATTATTGCCTGCAAGGCTGCCGTTTTTCCTCCTGCTTTTAACGTCAACTTGGTTTCATCTAGACTCACGCTAGTCACCGGGTAGAAAGGAGGGATTTCGGACTGTCTTCTCACTTGGATCGTATAGGACTTCTTCGAACTGTCCTGTGCCGTTACAGTGACGTCGATTGTATTGTTGCCAACATTCAGTTTGATGTCGCTGCTTACTTGACCGCTGGTTACACCTACTTGATTGACTTCCACACTTGCCGTTGAATCAGCAGTAGTAGGGGTGACTGTCAGGCTTGTGACGCTATACTCTACACTTGCCTTGTAACTGGTCGTGTCAGAATCGAACGACGGACTTAAATTGCCAGTTGACAGTGTCAGAGAACTCAAGTTTGAATTGCTGCTGGCTGCACGTACAACCGTGATCATGTAGTTCTTTGTAATTGTTGTGTCCTCTGCTATTACACTCACCGTGACGGTGTTATCGCCTACATGGAGGTTGTTCTCACCTGTCACACTTACGCTTGCATTCTGATCTTCGGCTGTTCCTGCTACCGAGACTGATGTTGTCGCATTCGGTACTGTTACTGTATACGTCAAAGTGGCAGGATCAAAGTCTGTTACACTTGTTCCGTCTACTGTCAGGGCACTTAAATCAGCATTGCCCGATTGTCTATGAACCGTGATTGTGTACTCCTTTGTGATGACTGTGTCCTCTGCTGTTACTCTTACCGTGACGGTGTTGTCGCCCGCATCGAGACTAGTGCCTCCCATCACGTTCACGGTTGCGTTCGTATCCACTGCTGTACCTGCTACTGTTACAGCAGTTGTTGAATTTGGTACAATTACGTTATAGGCCAAGGTACCTGAATCGAATCCCGCTACACTTGTGCCATCCATTGTCAGGTCACTTAGATCCGCATTCCCCGACTGTCTGTGTACTATGATCGTGTAGTTCTTTGTAATAGTTGTGTCCTCTGCTATTACACTCACCGTGACGGTGTTATCGCCTACATGGAGGTTGTTCTCACCTGTCACACTTACGCTTGCATTCTGATCTTCGGCTGTTCCTGCTACCGAGACTGATGTTGTCGCATTCGGTACTGTTACTGTATACGTCAAAGTGGCAGGATCAAAGTCTGTTACACTTGTTCCGTCTACTGTCAGTGCACTTAAATCAGCATTGCCCGATTGTCTATGAACCGTGATTGTGTACTCCTTTGTGATGACTGTGTCCTCTGCTGTTACTCTTACCGTGACGGTGTTGTCGCCCGCATCGAGACTAGTGCCTCCCATCACGTTCACGGTTGCGTTCGTATCCACTGCTGTACCTGCTACTGTTACAGCAGTTGTTGAATTTGGTACAATTACGTTATAGGCCAAGGTACCTGAATCGAATCCCGCTACACTTGTGCCATCCATTGTCAGGTCACTTAGATCCGCATTCCCCGACTGTCTGTGTACTATGATCGTGTACTCCTTTGTGATCGATGTGTCCTCCGCTGTCACCCTTACTGTGACGGTGTTATCACCTACATTAAGGGCACCGCCTCCTGTCACACTCACATTTGCGTTCGCATCTGCTGCCGTACCTGCTACCGTGACTAATGTTGTTGCATTCGGTACAGTCACTGCATAAGTCAACGTTACGGGATCAAATCCCTCTACACTTGTACCGTCCACTGTTAGAGTACTTAAATCAGCATTGCTGGACTGCCTGCGAACGGTAATCGTATAGTCCATTGTAATCGTGGTGTCTTCCGCAGTTACCTTCAACGTTACGGTGTTGTCACCTACATTAAGGGCACCGCCTCCTGTCACGCTCACATTTGCGTTTGCATCTGCTGCTGTACCTGCTACCGTGACTGATGTTGTTGCATTCGGTACGTTGATGGTATAAGTCAATGTCCCGGGATCGAATCCTGCTACACTGGTTCCGTCTACAGTCAGGTCACTTAGATCCGTATTGCCCGACTGCCTGTGTATCGAGATCGTGTATTCATTTGTGACCGATGTGTCCTCCGCTGTCACCCTTACTGTGACGGTGTTATCACCTACATTAAGGGCACCGCCTCCTGTCACACTCACATTTGCGTTCGCATCTGCTGCCGTACCTGCTACCGTGACTAATGTTGTTGCATTCGGTACAGTCACTGCATAAGTCAACGTTCCAGGATCGAATCCTGCTACACTTGTACCGTCCACTGTTAGAGTACTTAAATCAGCATTGCTGGACTGCCTGCGAACGGTAATCGTATAGTCCATTGTAATCGTGGTGTCTTCCGCAGTTACCTTCAACGTTACGGTGTTGTCACCTACATTAAGGGCACCGCCTCCTGTCACGCTCACATTTGCGTTTGCATCTGCTGCTGTACCTGCTACCGTGACTGATGTTGTTGCATTCGGTACGTTGATGGTATAAGTCAATGTCCCGGGATCGAATCCTGCTACACTGGTTCCGTCTACAGTCAGGTCACTTAGATCCGCATTGCCCGACTGCCTTTTTACTGAAATCGTGTAGTCCTTTGGCGTACCATCCTGTGCCGTTACACGTACCGTAATCGTGTTGCTTCCCGTATTCAGACTGATCGGTGTGCTAGCTTGTCCGCTCGTTGTATCTGCTCCGTTCACTTGCACAGTTGATGCCCCATCCGCCACTGTTGGTGTAACAGTAAAACTAGTCACATTGTTTGCAACAGTTGCCGAATAACTAGTAACGGCTGGGTCAAATCCCGGATTAATCGTCCCATTGGACAGACTTAACGCACTCAAATTGTTGATGCTGCTGACTGCACGCGTTACTGTGATCGTGTAGTTTTTTTGCGTGCCATCCTGTGCTGTTACACGGACCGTTATCGTGTTGCTTCCCACATTCAGACTGATTGGTGCACTGGCTTGGCCGTTTGTTGCGCTTGCACCGTTTATTTCTAAAGTTGCCGCTCCATCCGCCACTGTCGGTGTGACCGTCACAGTAGTGACATTGTTTGCTACACTCGCTGTGTAACTGGTAACGGCTGAGTCAAATCCTGGATTTAGCGTGCCTGACAAGAGACTTAACCCACTTAAATTGTTGTTGCTGCTGGATATACGAGTCACTGTGATTGTGTAATTTTTTTGTGAGCCATCTTGCGCCCTTACACGTACTGTAATGGTGTTTTCTCCCACATTCAGGCCGATCGGTGTGCTGGCTTGACCGCTTATTGCACTTTCTCCGTTAACTTCCACCATTGCTGTCTTATCCGCTACTGTCGGTGTGAGAGCTATACTTGTGACGTTGTTTGCTACACTCGTCGAATAACTGATAACGCCTGGGTCAAAGGCTGGACTTAACGAGCCAGAAGACAGACTCAGCGCACTTAAATTGTTGTTGGAGCTGGGTACACGCCTCACTGTGAGTGTGTAATCTTTTGGCGTGCCATCCTGTGCCATTACTCGTACCGTAATCGTGTTGTTTCCCACATACAGATTAATAGGCGTACTGGCTTGGCCGCTTGCTAAACTTGCTCCGTTTACTTGCAGCGTTGCAGTCACATCCTCCACTGTCGGCGTGACCGTGATACTGGTGACGTTGTTTCCCACATTCGTTGAATAAATGGTAACGGCTGGATCAAAGGCTGGGCCTAACGTGCCTGACGAGAGGCTCAACCCACTTAAATTGTTGTTGGCGTTGGCTGTTCGAGTCACTGTGACGGTGTAATTTTTTTGTGTGCCATCCTGCGCCTTTACTTGTACCGTAATCGTGTTGCCTCCCGGATTCAGGCTGATCGGTGCGCTGGATTGTCCGCTTGTAGTACTTGCTCCATTTACTTCCACCGTTGCAGCCGCATCTGCCACTGTGGGTGTGACAATAATACTTGTGACATTGTTTGTTACACTCGCCGAATAACTGGTAATGGCTGGATCAAATCCCGGACTTAGCTCTCCGGTTGAAAGACTTAACCCGCCGAGGTCCTTATTGCTGCTTCCAATAATAAAGGTTGTGGTAACTTCCTGATACTTTTTCCCGCCTCCGTCTTCATTCCATACTCGTAACGTATAGGTTCCTTTGGGGAAAGTATGATCAACGGTTATATCCTTCCGAAACTCCTGATTTGTTCCATTGGCTACAAACGTTTGAATCGTTTGATTCGTATGTGCCGAAAGCCCATCAATGGTGTATTTAACTGTGTTCGTAACCCCTGCATCTGCTACTGTTGTGCCGTTTATGGCGAGGAATTTTTTATCATCAGCTTCTGAAAATACCTGGTTTGGATAAGGTGCAACAATCTTGGAGGAAATACTACCATAAATGTTCGTTATCTGACCATCTGATGTAACATAGAGTCCTGGTTTCAAGTACACAGTAGGACGCACAGCAAAATAAGTATTATAAGCACCTACTACGTCCGAGCCTGCGCCGAATTGTGATGCAGCATAAACGAGGTCCGATCTAGCGGAGCCCGGGGTTCTTGTCCAGAACGAACGGGAGGGTACTGGGATGTATCCAAATTGAGTCTGGTAAAGAGTCAATTCTTCCCGACTGATCAGTCCGACATTCGCCCAAACAGAATTTGCACTTTCGTTCTTTTCATTACCAATTGTCCAATTTTTATATTCAATCCACTCTTTATTGGAAAGCGAGTTATAAAAATCATTGTTAAGATAGTAAGCCAAATTATCTGAATCAGTGGGGTCGTATAACTGTGTGTACATTGGATCAAATTCCCGAGTGATTTCATGATCCTTTAAAATCATATACCCTGAGCTCGGGTTTAAAAGAATCCACTGCTTCCCTCCAAAGCTAATGATGTCTTTTCCAGAAGCCAATGACAGCGGCTTGTTACCTTCTGCATTTGCCAGCTGTGGTGTCAATTGGAACATAGAAATCAGCAGCGCAAATGCCAATAGCCATTTGAAACGTTGAATAAACGTTTTCATTTCATTTCCTCCCTGCTATAACCGACCTAGCCATTTTTGAAATGTAAACTAGTGGGATTACATCAATTTGTTTGAATTCTAGCAAAATCAACAAAAAAAGAACCCTACCTTTAGTAGAGTTCTTTCCATTTTTTACTCTCTTTTCGCAACGTTAAAGTTTTCCGTAAGCAAAAGCCAATTTTGTGGAAAGTCGAGCCCTAACTTCCAGTAGCTTATTCCTTTCAGTCCTAATTCTTTGATTAAATCATACTTGGCTTGAATGCTTCTGGCATCTTCAAACCAAACCATATGATTTTTTCCTGCGTCATCTACATAAGAAAAATACGGAGCCTGTGCTTTCCAATCATATTGAATTGATACATTTTCCCTTTTGGCCAAATCAATGGCTTCTTGCGGACTAAGCGCTTTTGCATACTTTCCTCCCGGTTTAAAGGGAAGCGTCCAATCGTATCCATAAAGGTTTTGACCCATCATAATTTTGGCTGCAGGGATCTCTGTTCGTGCATACTCCAATACTTTTCGAACCTCTGGAAGGGGACTTACTGGCATCGGCGGTCCTCCTGAAAAACCCCACTCATATGTCATAATGACAACAAAATCGGCCAATTGCCCATGCTTCCTGTAATCATGAGAGGTATACCAAGCACCTTTTTGCGAAGCACTGGTTTTGGGTGCCAAAGCAGTTGAGAACAGAAACCCGGAGGACTTAATTCTTCGGGCAGACTTTTCTAGAAACCGGTTAAATGCATCTCGATCTTCGGGTTTGATGTGTTCGATGTCAAAGTGGATATCCTTAAAGCCTAACTGTTTGGCTGTCCGAATAATATTATCGAGTACCTTGTTGGAAAATTGTTCATTTCGTACAATCAGGCTTCCCAATTCCGGACTGAATTGATCATTTTCCAGGTTCGTCACGACCATCATACTAATCGCATGATTTTGCCTGGCAATGACAGGCATGTTTGCCAAGGGTGGATGGGCAAGTGTTCCATCTCTTTTGATTTGAAAATTAAAGGGGGCCAGGTACGTCAAATAAGGCGATATTTCCCGGATTGTTTGTGTCTGCCTTGGAGTAACATGCCCACGTGGTTCAATATAGGCATTCACATCAATTTGGTACCCGGCCCTTTTGGCTCTTGTTTGGACCGTTTGATGTCCAGGTTCAATGGCTGCTGCTCTCATGCCTCTGTTGCTCGGAATAACAATAGTCTGTCCTACAACAAGTCGGGTCGGTGAAGTCAATTTATTTACAGCAGCAATTGACTTCGTTGAAAGCCCGTATTGTTTCGCAATTTTATATAAGGATTGGCCTGGCTGTACTACATGGATTCTTGCTGACGAGCGGGTTGCAGCTATCCGTGCTCCATCACTGCCTTGTATTGAGTGTTGTGGCGCTGAATGGTTAGTTGAAGAATTCATTTTTGGATTTCCGTCGGTTTTTCCCATACTGCAGGCTGAAGCCAATAGTGCAGCTACCAGCACATTACACCATACTTTTTTGTTCATGAAATCACCTCACTGGTAGGTTGCCACAAAATGATGATTTCATGAAAAAGTATTGATCATCCCACCAACATAGCGGTGATGCTTGCTGTGCTCCGCTCCTGAACAGGCATTATCTCTTGTTCTACATATGATAGTCTAAATGCACCGAAGGAGATGGTGAGATGTCCCATCCGAAAAATGAAAAAATTGATATTTTTATTCCTGCTATCGAAAAAGATTTGAATACCTTGCCGCATGTAATTGATGCCATCAGAAAATTCGTCAAGCATCCGATCGGAAAAATCATGATCGTAGCTCCTCCGTCCCCTAGGATCATCAGTTTGTGTAACCAAAAAAAATGTACATTTATCAACGAAAATTTTGTCCTGCCAATCAAAAAAAGTGATATTGATTATAAAAGCGCAAAATGGGAGCGATCCGGATGGCTATTTCAGCAATTGTTGAAACTGAATTGTGATAAGTTTGCGTCCCAACAGTTTATTTTGGTTATCGATGCTGACACGGTGTTTATACGTCCACATGTTTTCAGAAAGAAGAAGAAAACGGTGTATTTTTGCAGATACTGGAGTCATCAAGAGTACTTTCGAGCCTATAAAAGATTGCTTGGCAAAAAAGCAAAATCACCGCACTCTTTTGTAACCCACTATATGCTTTTCGAGAAATCGAAACTTGCCCGTTTCAAAAAAAAGATAGAATCCAAACAGAAACGAAAATGGTATTCGGCTATTATCAAATGCACAAACAAAGCAAGTAAGGTTGGCTTTTCCGAATTTGAATCATATGGCAATTTTATTTATTCCAAGTATCCCGGCAGTTTTGTTATCAAAAAGGCTTCTAATAAAAGCTTGTATACGAATGCTTCCTCCGTTTCCAGTTCACAAAGAGAGGAATTCGCCAAACGTTTCCGATCACTCTCTTTTCATAAACGAAGTGCGTATAATCGATGAACTTCACAGATACCATTCCCTAAGTAGGTGAATCTATGGCCAATTATCAAGTCATATGGAAAGGTCCAGTCGATAGAGCTAGTGGTTTAGGGTTAGCTAGTCGAGAATATGCATTGGCACTAGCTCGACAAGGGGTAGATATTAAAATTGAAACTACTAGTAAACGGTCACCGATGATTTTAAAAAACCCGACGTTGGCTTTCTTGATCAGAAAGCCCTATGCTCGAAACAAACGAAAAATCTTAATTTATCACCATTCTCCCAATACAATTAACATGACAAAAGCGAGAAAAAGATTTCATTATATGATTTTAAATATCGTATGGGAAACAACGAAAATACCGAAACAATGGATGTCCAATATTAACAAGTTTGATGCGATATGCGTTCCCTCTTGGCAGAATCGAAGGGCACTCCTCAGCAGTGGAGTAAAAGTTCCGATTTTTATCGTTCCCCATGGGGTACAATGGAATGCTTTTGTACCATGGAACAAGAAATTATCAGTGAGAGGCACCTATGGCAAGTTTAATTTTGTATCAGTTTTTGGATTTCAGCATCGCAAGAATCCGGAAACCCTGTTAAGAGCCTTTTGGGAAGAGTTTTCTCAAAAAGATAAGGTAGCACTCGTTATTAGAACAAAAGGATACCAATCTTATGAAACCGTCAATTGGATTCGCCAAAAAATCCTAAACTATCGCAAAAAGCTAAAAGTAAAACCAAATAGAGCACCGGTAATTGTCCTACCCAAATATATGAGTACGGGTCAATTGAAAGGACTCTACAGACTCGGAAACGCCTTTGTTCTTCCTACACGCGGAGAAGGAGTCTGCTTACCGTTTCTGGAAGCTTTGTCAAGTGGTGTTCCAGTAATCGCCACTGCATGGGGTGGTCACATGGACTTTCTAAAGGCCAGAAATTCGTTTTTAGTTAAATATCAGTTAAGAAATCCTGCAATCAGTATGAATAGCAAGCACGCCATTGCACGCCCCTTCCGCTACTTGTTTGCACAAAAAGGACAATTATGGGCTGAACCAGATATCAAGAGCTTGAAAAGAGAGATGAGAAAAGCCTACAACTCCCCAGCTCTATGCAGAATAAAAGGTGCTCAAGGTAGAAGAGATGTGCAACGATTCAATTGGAATCGGGCAGGTATCCTATTTAAGCATGTGATCTATAAAGTCATCAAAGGTTCTAAATAGGGGTGAACCAGATGTCATCTAGTAGCTGGAAACCATGCTATGATCATTGGATGAACTACGATCAATTAGAGCATGAACTCCGTCGTCTTCTCGTACAGTTGCAAAATGATGAAAAAACACTTGAAGACTGTTTCTATAAAAATATCGAATTCGGGACGGGAGGAATACGAGGTGAGATGGGACCTGGGACCAATCGTATCAATATCTATACAATACGTAAGGTCTCAGAAGGCTTGGCTCGGTATTTGATAGAACACGGGGAAGAAGCAAAGCAAAACGGAGTCGTGATTGCGTATGATTCCCGACATAACTCTGCAACCTTTGCCATGGAAGCAGCCAAAGTCCTTGGACAAAATGGCATTCGGATTTTTTTATTCAATCAACTCTCCCCTACTCCACTTCTCTCGTTTGCTGTACGGTATGTTGGTGCATTCGCTGGTATTGTGATTACTGCCAGTCACAATCCACCCAAAGATAACGGATATAAGGTATATAATCATTCGGGCGGGCAAATTACATTGGAAGCCGCAAATCAAATCATGTCACACATACAGAAAGTGGAAGATGAATTACAGATACCATTTGCTGAAGTAGGTGATCTAATTCAAAAGGGTCTCCTCCTTATGCTTGGAAATGAAATCCGTGATACGTATTTGGAGCAGATTAGAAATCGCCGCATCGTTCCACAAGGCATGCTACCGGCTATGAATCAAGTGAAGATCGTTTTTACTCCATTTCACGGAACATCATACGAAACAGTCCTGCAAGGATTAAAAATGTTCGGGTATGAAAACGTTTCTGTCGTCAAGGAGCAGGCATATCCAGACCCCGACTTTACGAACGTTGTATCACCCAATCCTGAAGATCATCGTGCATTCGAGTTAGCGATCCAGTATGGAATAAGAGAAAATGCTGACCTTGTGATGGGCACCGATCCTGATGCAGATCGTCTCGGAGTGGCAGTAAAAAATGAGGTGGGCGAATTTACTGTACTGACGGGCAATCAAATTGGGGCTCTTTTGCTATATTACCTCTTAACGATCAAACAAGACTTAGGATTACTCGCTTCCTCTGGTGCAGTAGTAAAAACAGTGGTGACATCCGAAATGGGGCGTGCCATTGCCTCCGATTTTGGACAGCAAACCATTGATACGCTCACAGGATTTAAGTATATCGGAGAAAAGATCAATGAATTTGAACGAACTGGTGAGTATGTATTCCAATTTGGATACGAAGAAAGTAATGGCTACTTGCTTTTTGATCTTGTCCGAGATAAGGATGCGATCCAGGCAGCAATTGTCATGGCAGATTTATGCGCCTATTACAAAGCACAAGGAAAAAGCGTATATGATGTACTGCTTCACATGTATCAAAAATACGGTTACTACTTGGAAGATCTAGTTTCCTTTCATACGCAAGGGGCGGATCGAGAAAAGAAAAGCGAAGCGATTCTTGCTCACTTTCGAAGCCTTCCATTTACGCATATCATCGATAAAAAAATCCTGGCAATTGAAGATTATGTAACAGGAGAACGAAAAGACCTGCGAACAGGTGAAACGCTTGTCCTTTCACTCCCCAAAAGCAATGCGATCAAAATTCAACTGGAACAGGACATCTGGTTCTGCATTCGGCCTTCAGGTACTGAATCAAAGATCAAGCTATATTTCGGTGTTAAGGGAGCAACCTGGAATGAAAGCAAGAAAATGCTGGAGCAATTGAAGGAAGCGGTAGTTAAGGAAATCGAACGTTTATAAATAAACATGATGAAGCCTCCAGTGAATGGTAGAGATCCTGGAGGCTTTTATTAGGGATATTTAGGTTTTCTTTATTTCTTCCCAATCGAAAGAAAGACGAACGATATCTTCTTCCTCTAGTTTGCTTCCCAATTGAACTTCAATCATCTCAAGATCTTGAATGGCTTTGATTCCGTGTTTGGCTCCCACTGGAATATCTATCACATCTCCAGCTTTTATAATAGACAGAACCCCATCAAGGATAAACTCCCCTTCACCCGCAACTATTACCCAGACTTCTCTACGGTTATGATGGTATTGATAGCTTACGTTTTTACCTGCATAAATGCACAATCGCTTGGTTAACACTTCTCTTCCTGCGCTTTGTACCTTATACTCCAATACTCGATACCAACCCCAGCGCTTTTCCTCAAACATGGGCCGCTGTTGATCGTCTTTCATAATTTCTTTGATATGATGACTAGTAGATTTGTCAGAAATCAGTATCCCTTCGGAACTCGCTGCCACTACAGTATTGGAAATCCCAACTACAACTACAGGGATATCTAATTCATTGATAATATGTGTGTTCGTGCAATCCAGACTCCTATAACATTTTCCAACCAGCGAATTTTGCATCGTTTCCGTTAGCGTATTCCAGGTTCCGATGTCTTTCCATTCGCCATCAAACGGCAGTACAACCGTTTGATCTTCCTTCTCGACGATTTCATAATCAAAGCTAATCACTGGCAATTTGTCATACATCGCAATCAATTCATCATACTTAGTAGGGAATCCCCGCTTCTCCATCTGCTTTAACAGATACCCCAATGAAAAAGCAAAAATGCCACAGTTCCACAGTGCTTTCTGTTCAAGCAATTGCTGTGCAACCATTTCCGTTGGTTTTTCCACGAATTTTTCCACCAGATGATAGGTTCTGGCATCTTGTTTGTCTTCATCCTGTTTTGGAATGATATACCCATAGTTGGTGGAGGCGTAGGTAGGAGATACACCTATTAAAGCAATGTTCTTACCTGAGTGGTGAATCACATTTTCCAACTCTCTTACGATACGAAAAAAATCGATGTCCACATAAAGATCGACAGGCATCACAATGATTACTTCATCGGAATCAATACCTACTTGTGAATGCAAATAGGATGCAGCTAATACAATGGCAGGAAAGGTATCTCTTTTTTCAGGTTCAATCAGTAAGGAGACATCCGAGCCTAACTGATTTTGAATAATATCTACTTGTTTAATATTCGTAGAAATATAGACATCGTCCAGGAGCTGACATGCTGCTAATTGCCTCCATAGCCGTTGTACCATGGATTCTCGTTGATCTTGTTCGTTTGCGTTTGTCAGTACTTTCAAAAATTGCTTTGACCTGGAAACGTTAGAAAGCGGCCACAAGCGCTTGCCTGATCCCCCGGATAGTAAGACTAGTTTCATGATTTCACCTCGAATCTATCTCCCTGATGGACTTTATTAACTTGTCTAGATGCAATATTATATGAACAAGTTTTTTGTTAAGGGATAGGTGAAACAATCAAATCAAACGTGAAAAGCCGCCTTGTTTCATAACAAGACGACCTTTGTATCATTGATACGAAAACCTATTTCTTTGTCACATTTACAGTTACTTCGAGTTCTTCCCCACCATATTTGACAACTATTACAGTCGTTCCTTCAGCTTTTCCAGTAATGACACCTTTTTTCACGGTTGCGATGTTTTTGTTTGTAGACAACCAGCTTGCCTTGACCGTGATGTCTTCTTCAAATCCATTGGGATAGTAGGCGGTCAGTACCAACTTGGCGGTTTTCTTTACCTTGATGTCCACTTTAGAGAGGTTAAGCTTGATCTCGTCTGGCTTTTTCTCGTCCATCACCAGCACTTTGATCATGCGTTTCTTTCCACCGTACGTTGCGGTAATCTCGGTTTCACCACTTTTCTTGGCAGTCAGGGTGCCTTCTGCTGAAATAGAGGCAATCTTTGAATCTTTAACGCTCCACTCAATCAGTTCAGTGACGTCTTTTTTGCTTTTGTCCGAAAAGATCGCAGTTATCTTGATTGGCAGTTCATTCTCTGTTTCCAGTACAGCCTGCTGGTGTGTTGCTTCTAGTGAAGTGACGGTTACACTCGTTACCGTAACGGGTATCTCTATCGTCTTACCTTGGTAGCCAATCGTAATGACGGAGGAACCTTCTTTCTTTCCTGCTCGCACCTTTCCTGCTGTTACCGTAACCAATTCGTCTTCTGCTTCATAGAGGGTATCTTTGTTTTTCGTAATATCCTTTTTCTTGCCTCCGCTGACAGCGTAAATTTTGAAAGTCATGGAAGCGTTGGGCTTCAAGCGGAATTCATTCTTGGAAACTTTCAATTGCAAATCTTGTTTCACCACAACCACGGCGGTCGCTGTTTTGTTGCCATCAAGCGTCGTAACCGTAATCTTGGCAGTCCCTTCCGCTTTTGGAGTAACAGTCCCGTTCTGATTGACTTCTGCTACCTCGGGATCGCTACTGCTCCAGGTTACGCTTTTATTCGTCGCATTTGAAGGCAGCACATCCGCTTTCAAGGTGACAGATGCTGCATGCAGCAACAATTCCAATTCAGATTGATCCAGTTGTACTCCTGTAACCGGGTAATAGGTTTGTGGAGGTGGCGGCGGTGGTGGTAGTTGCAGGTTCAGACGGAATTCCACTTTCGTCACATGCTCTGCTTTGTCTGTTACCAACAATGTATAAGAACCGCTCGTACTAACCGTGTTGCCTGATTGGAATGGCGAACCATTCAACGTTGCCGTTCCTTCATTGAAGGTAATGGTTACGGCTTTTTGATAGGTCTCCCCATTCTTAACACCTGTGACGACGGGTGCTGTCGTATCCAGAGTGATGGTATCTGATGCAGTAACGATATTACCTGCAACATCCCGAAGCTCCAAATAAACCGTCTTCAAGCCATCCCCCTCTGCCAGTTTCCACGATTTTGTCTCTTGTGCCGGCTCCCAATCACTCCACGACTTACTATCGTGAGAAAAGCGCATCTTCTTGTTTCCGATCTCACCAGATACATTGATGGCTAATGTCACATCTCTATTTGTCGTATATTCAGCCTCCTGATTGATTACCACGGCAACAGTTGGTGCAGCAATCTCCAGTTCAAAGGAGAGGGAGGTAACATTTCCTGCATGATCGGTGACAATGAGCGTATGCTGTCCATTTGTGCTTACAGTGTCGCCTAATTGGAACGGATTTCCGTCCAGTACCGCTGCTCCTTCATTCCATAATGGTGTCACAGGCGCCTGATAGCTCTTGCCTTCTTCCACTCCAGTAATCTCGGGGGCAGTCGTATCCAAAATGATGTTATCTGATGCAGTAACGATATTCCCTGCAACATCCCGAAGCTCCAAATAAACCGTCTTTAAGCCATCTCCTTCTGCCAGTTTCCACGATTTTGTCTCTTGTACTGGCTCCCAATCACTCCACGACTTACTATCGTGAGAAAAACGCATCTTCTTGTTTCCAATCTCACCTGAAACATTGATTGCTACTATCACATCGGTTTTGGTCGTGTATTCAGCCTCCTGATTAATTACCACGGCAACAGTTGGTGCGGCAATCTCCAGTTCAAAGGAGAGGGAGGTTACATTTCCTGCCGGATCGGTGACAATGAGCGTATGCTGCCCATTTGTACTTACAGAATCGCCTAATTGGAACGGATTTCCGTCCAGTGTCGCAGTTCCTTCATTCCAGGATGGTGTCACAGGCGCCTGATAGCTCTGTCCTTCTTCTACCCCTGTGACGGCGGGTGCTGTCGTATCCAGAGTGATCGTATCTGACGCAGATATTAAGTTACCCGATGCATCCTTCCACGCCAGGTAAACCGTCTTCTTCCCATCACCTGCATCGACATGCCAAGTTTTTGGTGATTGCACTGGTTCCCAAGGTCCCCATGTCTTCTTGTCGTTGGATAAACGCATCATTTCGTTTCCCTTTTCATCGGATGCCTTGATTTCCAGGGTTACTTCTGTCTTGTTGGTATATTCCGCACCTTGATTGATTTGTACTTCAATCGCTGGAGCAAATATTTCCAAAACAAAGGAAACAGTGGTCACATTACCTGCTAAGTCCGTGACAACCAGCGTATGCTGTCCATTTTTTATCACGATTTCACCAGATTCAGTGGAGAGTCCGTCCAGTTTAGCAGTGCCTTCATTCCATTTCGGCGTCACAGGCTCGTGATAGGTCTCGCCATCTGCTACTTCGGTAATGATAGGAGCCGTCGTATCCAGTTCAATGTCATCTGAAACAAAAACGGCCGGATCACCTGATTCATCTTGCAGCTCCAGGAAAACCTTCTTCTGTCCATCTCCATCTGTCAGAATCCAAGGTTTCAAAAGACTTGCACCTGCCTGTTCCCAGTCGCTCCAGGTTTCCTTGTCATGCGAAAAACGCATCTTCAGGTTCCCGCTCCCACCCGATGCTGTTAAGCCTAAGGTTACTTCCTTTTTATTCGTTACGATTGCCCCTTGATTGATTTGTATGGCTACAACCGGTGCAGGGATCGCCATCACAAAGGTAAGCTTTTTTTCATTGCCTGCCGCATCTGTCACCGTCAGCAAATGATTTCCATTTCTTTTCACTATATGACCCTGTTGAATCGATACCCCGTCCAGGATAGCCGTGCCTTCACTCCATGTGAGAGTCACAGGGGCTTGATACGTTTCACCATCTGTTGCTCCCATGATGATCGGTGCCGTTTTGTCCAGCAGTATCTGCTGTTTCAATTTCACCGTATTACCCGCTTGGTCACGCAGCTGCATGTAGACGTTTTTTTGTTCTTCGCCTGTAGTCAAATACCATTCCTTACTACTTCGGTAAGGCTCCCAACTAGACCATGTGGAATCATCATTGGATAACCGCATTTCTACTGATGGGCTATCATCTGATGCGGTGATACTTAATGACACCTTTTCATGATTGGTGCCGAGTGCCCCACCGTTGATCAAAAACTCACCAGTCGGAGGAATGTTATCCGTACGCTCGTACGTTGTAAAGGACATATTAACTAGTCTGCTACCCCATCCATTATGGCTATCATACAGTGTTGCCCACACAGCATTTTCAGGTACAGACTTACCTGTTTGTTCAGTAATTCCATCCGTGCTATACAAATATGTTTGATCAAAACTGTGATTCGGAGCAACGATTACGAATTGGTATATGGTCGCCCATCTCGCATCTGCCGGAATCTTCCATGGATCGTCGATAGTAAGGGTTTCTCCATCCTTGTTGTACATATACCTCGGGCTCTCGATCAATTCATTCCATTTATTTTTGTATTTAGAAACTACAACCCACCTCACGCTATCTGGAATCGTAGTCCCTTCTGATACAAGGCCATCTTTGCTATAAACGTATGTTTCAACCACATAATCAGAATTACCGTTAACAAAATATGATAAAATTTTCCCGGTACGTTCTGCGGCATGGACCACTTGATTCCCATTACCTACTACTATCCCCCAGAGCAATACAAAAACAAAAAACAGATGCAGCCTGCTCCTTCTCATTTCTCCAAATCCCCCCAAGTACGCTATATTCACCCAATGAGTGTAGCAGTAACTAGGGGAAATGTACCCTACCCAAAGGATAGGTAGTTCATATTTTTATTCCCATTTCGGTCACGACAGAGCGAACAATATGTATGGAGTCAAATTGTCCTTCTGAGATTGTGATAATTGGTGCCTCTTTTGGGAATAGTTCTTTGTTTATCTCGGAAATGGTATGCCCTTGCTGATGAAGATAAAGGATTTCTCCACAGATGTTTTCCAGAAAATCCAGTTTCATTTGCAACAGTTGTTTTCCGTCTGCTATATAGCCCGCATGACAGCAAAACATTGATTCGAAATCATGGGTTAGAACCGTTCGGATGGAATGCATAATGGTAGGAACCGATTCGTGGCTCATGATAATCCTTGGCTTCGGAGTAAGAAATAGATCCCCCGAAAATAATTGTCCAGTTTCCTCGTTGTAAAATACGACATGATCTTCAGCATGCCCTGGTGTCTCGATTACCTTCCACGTGTACCGATTGGAATCGATCGTATCGATCAGTGGCTGTGCGGAAAATGGTTCTCGAATTCCCCAAAAATCTTGACGATACTTCTGGTATGTTGTTGGCATCGAACAAAACTCTATGGATGAAGGGTGAATGTAAATCGGGATGCTTTTGTTCTGCTCCAACCAGGCAGCTGTTCCTACATGGTCTTCATGACTATGGGTCAATGCGACGGAGTGAATCGTATTCGTCTCGTAAAACGGGATTAGTTGTTCCAACATGTTATGCGATTGTGTGTCGATTAGCATGCCATCTACTAAATACAGATAGACAGCAAGTGAGGTTCCTCCTTTCACACAAATCACGTTTTCATGGGTGACTATCTCCATCAAATCAGTTCCTCTCCTCTCCATTTCATTTCGGTAGTTTCGTTAGTTTCGGTATAATTTCAAACTCCCTTCTCTCATAGTAAGAAATGGGAGTTGTCTTTCTGTTACAGTTTCTTATTCAAGTTCAATTAGTACGTCTCCTTCATTGACGAAGTCTCCTTCAATGTACGAATCATTGCTGTTACAGCAGATCATCCTTTTATCAAAAGATGAAAAAGTTAAAAATAACGGAAATGTCATCGTTTCAGGTGGAACAATTGTAAGATATGGCAAACAATGCGGTCACAATTAGCGATTTCTCTTGCGGAGCTGATAATACGTGACCGCCAAAGCCAAGGCGAGAACAATTCCCTTGACAATATCGAATGCGTAGTAAGGAAGATTCAACATCGTCAGTCCGTTCAGCAATACCCCGATTAGCACAGCTCCCAAAAATGTGCCAATGACATTTGGCTTTCCAGCACCAAACACAGAGAAGCCTACAAACGCAGCCGCAACGGCATCCATCAGGATCGGTTCACCGCCGTTTACCTGACCTGTTCCAATTCGGGCTGCCATCAGGATACCCGCCATGCCGCAGAACAAACCGGATAAGACGTAGGCTAGCGTCCGATAGCGATCAACAGCAACGCCTGATAAACGTGCTGCTTCGATATTGCCACCAGTCATGTAGAGCAAACGGCCATGTCGTGTGTACTGCAGAAAGAAATGAACGATGATCACGGCCAACAGCATGATAATAACTGGTACAGGCACAGAGAGTACCTCCCCCTGACCAAGCCAAAGAAACCATTTGCCTAACTTGCCGGGTGCTGTTGTATTGTCGGGCAATGGCATGTTGGAATACACGGAATATCCCTTCGTGTATGTTAAATGAATCCCTCTGACGATATACAGCGTCGCTAAAGTCGCAAGTAAATCAGGAATCCGGATTTTCACAATCAAGAACGCATTTAATAAACCTACCAGTAATCCGAGCAGGATTGGTATCAACAAGGTAACCAGTGCGCCTTGTTCATACCAGACCATCATGGATGCTGACACGACAGTAGCAAGCGAGACCACAGAACCTACGGACAGGTCAAATCCATTCACGATCAGCGAAAATGTGACACCAATGGCGACAAGTGTCACGATGGAAATCGACCGCAAGATATCAGTCAGATTGGAATAAGTGAAAAAGTATTCATTCGTGAAGCTAAAAAACGCCAATACAAAAAGAATCACACCGATGGTACCGTATTTATAAATAAATGAGATGAGTTGCTCTTTTGCTTGTATCTGCATGTTATCGACCCCCGCTTGCATAGTACATGATGGATCCCGGGTCCCACTCTTCCTGGCTGATTTCCTTGACGATGGCTCCGTCATACATAACCAGAATTCGGTCAGCGATCCCTAAAGCTTCCTGAAATTCGCAAGTAAAATAAAGAACTCCCTTCTGTTGGGCTGCCAGTTCACCAACCAGGGAGTAAATCTCTCGTTTCGCCCCGATGTCTACTCCTTTGGTCGGCTCATCGAACAAATAAAGCTCGGAATCCGTATACAGCCATTTGCCAATCACGACCTTCTGCTGGTTGCCGCCACTTAAGAAACTAACCTGCTGCTCAATTCCCGCTGTCTTGATTCCCAGCTTCTCAACTAACCCTTTGGCCATGGTGGTTTCCGATCCCTGTTTGATAAAGGAAAGTGTCGTCCATTTCTTCAAGGTTGAGATGGAAAGGTTGTGTTTGACCGTTTCTTCTACTAATAAACCTTCTTTGCGACGTTCTTCGGGTATCAGTACGATCCCCTGCTGGACAGCTTCTCGTGGAGTCGAAACCTTGATTTGTTGACCACGAAGATAGAACTCCCCTTTATCAAGTGGATCTGCAGCAAACAGGATTCGTGCCAACTCTGTCTTTCCTGCACCTACTAATCCGACGATGGCGACCACTTCACCAGCATGTATCTGCAAGTTGACATCACGCACTTTTCTATCCAACGTGATACCTCTGGCTTCAAAAAGCAGTTCACCCACAGAGGGGCCTCGCTCTGGAAACTCTTCCATGAGAGAATGGCCCAGCATGTCATGTATCACGGCATCCATCGTCGTATCTCCCGCTTCCTTCGTACTGATGCGTTGCCCATCACGCATGACGGAGATCCGGTCGCTGATACGAAACACCTCGGGCAATCGGTGGGAGATATAAATGATACCCACTCCGTTTTGTTTTAGCTGAGCAATTAATTCAAATAGCCGTTCGGATTCCGTGGACGAGAGGGGGGCTGTCGGTTCGTCGAATATGATGTATTTCGCCTCCTGAGCAATGGAACGGGCAATCAGAATCAGTTGTTTCTCTGACAAGCTGCATTCTTCCGCCTTTTTGCGGACAGATAGAGAAAAATCCAAACGCTCCAGGATTTCTTCTGCCTCTTGATAAAGCTTCGACCATTTGATTGGGCCTCGTTTGGTGGCTTGCACGAATTGATCCACCAAGATGTTTTCGGCAACGCTCAAATACGGAATCAAGGCCATATCCACTTCTTGATAGACGATTGAGATTCCACTGCGTTTAGCGTCAATAGGAGAATCAATCTGAAGGACCTGACCATCCATCAGAATTTCACCTTCATCGGCTTGGTAAGCTCCCATCAAGATTTTCATGAGTGTGCTTTTGCCAGCCCCATTGGCTCCCAAAAGAGAATGTACCTCTCCTTGTTTCACCTCAAAATCAACGGATCGCAGCGCCGAGACGCCAGAAAACCGCTTGTTTATTCGTCTCATCTGCAAGGTAGCCACACAAATCCCTCATTTTCTTCTGGTAGTAAAAGGTTCCCGCCGGATTACCTCCGGTCGGGAACTCGTTCCATTTCTTATTTTCCTAATTGACTGGCTCCCCAACCTTGTACGTATTTCGCCAGGTCGGTTGTTTTCACTGGTTCTTTCGGAAGTGCCTCACGAGTGACAAGAACGGGATCAAGGACCACGTTTTGCTCAACCGTTTCACCCTTTACTTTCTTAAACAAGTAACGAACTTGCACGCGTCCAATATCTGTTGGATCAACGGCAGCAGACACAACCCACGGAGAATTCGGGTCCTGGATCAATTGCAAATCCTCATCGCTCAAGTCAATGCCATACACTTTGATCTCCGTCCGTCCCGCTTGCTGGATTGCTCTTGTAGCACCTTTCGCAAATTCATCCCATGCTGCCCAAACAGCAGTAATATCACCTTTGTTTGGATATTTTTTGAGGATGGCTTCCATTTGTGTTTGTGTATCAAGCGCTGTATTCGGGGTAGCGGAACCAAATGCCGCTATTTCTTTTATCTCCGGGTATTTTCCTTGAAACGCTTTGTAGGCTTCCTGACGGCGTTCCATTGGAGCGAAGCCCGCTACCCAAACCTTCACGATATTCCCTTTACCGCCAGCATCTTGCGCCAATTTTTCCAACGTCAATTCAGCCATTTTCTGGTCGCCTTGTTGAAGGACCGTCACTCCCGGAACGTTCAGGTTTGCGTCAAATGCCACAACAGGGATTTTACGCTCTACCGCTTTCCTTACACCCTGCTCCAATGCTTCTGGAGTACCGTGGTCAATCAGGATACCGTCAAAGTGCTGGTTGATGGCGGCGTCCAAATTGGAGGACATTTTTCCCAAGTCTCCTTCCGAGTTGAACACCGTTACTTCTGCGCCCTGTTTCTCTACCTCTTCTTTTACTCCGGCAATGTATTGAGAAGAGAAGGTTCCGATATTGAACTGCATCACCAGCGCAATCCTTTTTTTCGACCCATTGTCAGCATCTTCCGAACCTTTCGACTCTTTGTTAGCTGTGCCGCACCCTGTTACAAACAATGCAACTGCAAGAAGTAATGAAAAAGCCCAATGAATTCGTTTTGTTGTTTGACTGTACATGAATCGTTTCCCCCTTACTGATTTTGAAAAATAAAAAAGCCTCTTTCTTGGAGAAAGAGGCTTCGAACCAGGTCTCGCCTCTTATCTCCCAGGTACATGTACCTGCTGGAGTTAGCACCTTAACATTCCTGTAGAATGTTAGGTTGCCGGGCGTCATCGGGCCAGTCCCTCAGCCTGCTCTTGATAAGAGTAATCTACTTATTGTCGATTAAACCCAAGTTAGTCGATCGGGTTTGTATAGATTGGATAATACAATCACCTGTGACTTTTGTCAACAGTCATTCGAGGGTTAAAACAAAAAAGCCGCCCCATCTAGTACAGATGAGACGACCGTTGCTTGTTATAGATCAATGGTGCCTGCTTGCTCAGCACCTTTTTCACCGGCATGGTATACGATTAACTCATTTTTTTCATTTTCTACTACCAGATATGGACAGCAATCATAGATAATTAATCCTCTTAGTTTTCCTTTTACACGGATTGCTTCGTGGTAACCTTTTTTCAAATCTTTAAAATCATTGGCTATAAAAGCTACTGCTTCGTTGCCTGTTTGCTCTGCATAATGGTGAGCCGTCTTGCTTACAATTTTGGCTTGAGGTGTATAAAACACTCGTCCGCTGTCGTATGCTTCTTCTATGTCTTTTTCCTTTCCTTTGGAGAATTCCGGCCATAAATCACTAAAAACCATCAATCCATTTTTATCATTTTTGACCAAGATAAATGGTACCTGTGCAGGTCCATAAGGGAGGACGAATAAGTCTTTTATGGAACCTGCTTGTTGCGGGCCTTTTGTTTGGAATAGTTGTTGACTATCACTGAAAACACGAACGGAGTCGCCGATTTGCAGGGAAGTAAAGGCTCCTGCGGTTTCTAACTTAATATTGCTCGATACTGGAGCGGCGTCTTTGGGTTGCAGTTCTTCAGCACTTACCACACTTGAAGTAGATAAAACTGCTGAAATGACTGCAAAAGAAAAAATCCGAGATAATGCTTTGTTCATTGGGTAATACCTCATTTCTGCGTAATAATTTGTGATCCGATGAAACATATACTACTGTCAAAAAGTGTAAAATTCAGTGGTTCAAACCACAAAAATAAAAACATGTCAAAGCCATTTCGCTCAATCAAAAGCTGACCAAAAGCAGTATACATCTGCAATGGGCCAGCTTTTATCAGTTTTCTTTGTATACAACCTTGTAATTCCCTATTTCCCCTGTCCCTGAGCCTGCTGCTTCGACCGATAAAACTCGTGGAACAGCTTCATTAAGGCTCGCTTTTCGATGCGAGACACATATGAACGGGAGATCCCGAGCTCTCTGGCAATCTCACGTTGAGTCTTCTCCTTGTCTTTATCCAGCCCGAACCGCCCGATAATGACTTCTTTTTCACGGTCATCAAGGATGTGGATATGCTGATAAATTTTGCTGGATTCCAGTTTTAACTGTACGGCATCTACCACTTCGTCGTTTTCGGTGCCAAGGACATCGATTAGCGTAATTTCATTGCCCTCTTTGTCAGTCCCGATTGGATCGTGCAGGGATACGTCCTTACGTGTTTTTTTCAAGCTTCTTAGGTGCATGAGGATTTCATTTTCTATACACCTGGCTGCATAGGTTGCCAGCTTGGTGCCTTTATCCACCTGATAACTTTCAATCGCTTTGATCAAACCGATGGTACCAATAGAAATAAGGTCTTCGCTGTCTTCCCCTGTATTTTCAAACTTTTTGACAATATGAGCAACAAGGCGCAAATTGTGTTCGATCAATTTGTTGCGTGAGTAGGCATCGCCTTTCGCCATCTGTCGTAAAAACTTCTCTTCATCGACCTCCGCAAGCGGCTGAGGAAATGCATTGTTTTTTACATATGCGACGAACATGCACAGCTCTTTAAAAAGTAATGTGAGTACCATAAAGATGCTGGACATAAGCTGCCACCTCCCAAAGTTGCTGTCTACTCTTAACCATATGTAGGCGGGAGCCTATGCGTGCATGTACGATCAGAAAAGACGTAAAAAGCTCCTGAATGACCAGTTTCTAGCCTGAAATGAGAATTTACCAAAAAAAGGACAGGGATAATTCCCCTATCCTTCTTACCGATATCCTGTTTCAATCAAACCAGTCAGTCATTCAAAAAAGTTTCTTCATAATTATAATTAAATAATAATCATCACTATTTGACTCTTTTGCGAATGACACAGGATAATCACCAAAATCAAAATTCAACATACCCATTTGCTTTAAACACTTATGTCCTCCCAAAACTTCTAATCAAATCCCCATTTTATTTAGCATTAGTGGCTCTGTTTGATTATATGTAGTAATGAAGCAATCGAAGGTAAAGTATCAATTCCATAATGTAATGCAATCAAAACCCAAATGTTCCTATATCTCCACCACAAAAATCCTAATATGATACCGATAATAAACACTGGCAAAATAGTCCCTACGAGAACCGAATAAATGTTACCTGCAGTTCCCTCGGCTCCGCTTGCAAGTAAATAACGAGAGGGAAAATGAAATAAAGCAAATAAGATGGCAGATATGGAAATACCTAAAATCGTTCCACATACTTTTTCCAATCGAGTTTGGAGTATATATCTATAGAAAATCTCTTCTGGAATAGCAGCTTGCACAAGTGGCAATAGAAGTCCAACTGTGAATTTTATCCATATCATATCACCACCATTGGCAACAACTCTATAAATCTCAGCTAAGTATTTGCCATTTAGAAGATTTCCAATAATAAAACAACAAAACACAGCCATACATAATTTCCAAGTTAATTTGGTTTTATATATGCAAGAAATTTTATAGCCAAGTTTTCTATAGATATACAAGGGGATAAAAAACAGAAAAATGATTTTAACAAAAACCACATACCATACATCTTGAGTAAAATATATAGCTCCTAATATTGGCATAGGAAAATACAATATCACTACAGAAAATAATGCAACAATGAAGATATATAATATTGAATATAGTGTAAAGATACCCGATTCCTTTATTGGTTTCTCAATTTTCACGAATTTTCATTGCTCCTTAGTGCCGTTTTAATCAAATGCCAATTTGAATTAGTTATTAGGTCATCACTTTATCTCCAACTATTTTATCTCTCCACTCAATAAGTCTCTTTCTGCTTTTATATTCATTAAAGCAATAGCTTTAATAATATCATTGGCTACCTCATAACGGTCATCTTTGCTTATGACTGTTTTCCTAAATAAAAATTCAATTAATACGTTTTCCATCCATGATTTTTTTATACTCAGCATCAATTTTATACTCAACATCAAAATGTGGACGTATGGTTGTTGTTTCTTTTTTTCTTCGGAATATATTAGTTAAAAATTCCATAAACATTTAACTTTAACTACCACCTTCTATTTTGTATTTTGCAAAAATTTATTGCTTAAAATTACTTCCAAATCGCTCTTTTATTGTATTAACTATTTTCTAAAAGTTCTTTCGTAATCTTCGAATCGGATTTTTCTAATTTGCTTTCGGTCTGATGTCCGAACAATGATGCCCTCTGACTTACCAGAAGAGTCAATGCCAACTTTCGTTTTCTCAAATTGTTTTAAAAAATCAAAGGTTTCATCTAAAGATTTGGGAAAATACTCACCATAAACTGTTTCCAGCAACGGAGCATATGCCAGTTCATGACTATCTATAAAACTCATTTTCTCGACTTCAGAGTAAAAAGGCTGTTTGCCGTGCTCACGCCATTCAGCAATTTTCTCTAGTGGTAACTTCATTAAATTATCGAGTTCAACCTGATTAAGAGAGAATACATCAAAAACACGATATCCTTGAGTCTTTTTGTTGGTATAGTTGCTGGCTGCTTTTGTTTTTCCTCCATATGACTCTTGATAAATGACAGTTAATGCCCAATCGCCTTTCGGGAAGATCTCTTCTTGAAGTTTATCGGCTAACGGTTTTAAAAACTCAGCTATATTTCCGTAAGGGTTTCCAATTCTATCTCCTTTGGCATACAAGAGTTCCTCTCTAGATCCAATCAGATAATCAATTTCATTATAGTAATTCTTGAACAAAACAATTCTTGAATTTTCGCCATCAACCTTTTCATACACATAAATTTCATCAGAATAGTTGAATCCTTTGTCTTGAGACAGTTCCTCCCTCAATCGACCTCTATCACCTAACGAATGATAAGTAAGAATACTTGGATACTTAGTTAGCGAATTGATTTTCTTTAAGTCCATATTTTCACTCCTTATAAAATTACCTTTTTATCCTTTAAACTTAGACGGATTTTCAACAAAACTATCAATAACATAACCACAATTTGTACAGATTCTATGAAATATGGCAGAGCCAAAAGCAAACAGCTTATTTAAAGGAATCACCGCCGCATCACCAGCTTGCTTGCCTTTTCCAATCTCATAACTTCCACATCTGGGACACTGGTCTTTTGAGCTTTTCATCTTTTCACCTCGCTTTTGTATCAAGTCTTCATTTTATCTGCTGTTCTAGCTTAACTCTATAAGCAGTTGACGACTCTTCATCGACTAATTTTGTAGCATTTTCAGCAGCATAAAAACGCAATATTATCAGAGTATCCCTCTTTATAAATCCAATAAAGTCTCATAATTAGTCACCTCATTTTTTTGATAGATATGCTTATACTCAGCAATATAACCTGTGCTATTGCATTTCGTACATGTCATAAATGAGATTCCTCCTAATAAAATATTGAATTAGTTCATTACTTGAATTCAAAGACCTATTGTCGATAAGTAGATTTTACACAATTTTACCATATTGGAAATTTTGGATACTGTGACTATTTAATCAAATAGAGTAAAACAAATAATCAAATCAAAAAGGCACTATCCGAAGACAATGCCCTTTGGTTTGATTATTGGATTACCTATAACTTTTTATGCTCATTTATGCAATGAGGATTTCATTTTCTATACACCTGGCAGCATAGGTTGCCAGCTTGGTTCCTTTATCAACCTGATAACTCTCGATGGCTTTGATCAAACCAATGGTACCATTTTTCTAAATGTTCATGTCATTAAGACAATACAGATGGTTTATCCGTGTATTTATAAAACACCTTTTCTTTTTGCTTCGGTCATCCATTGTGGAAATTCATCTAACAGCTTGTCGTACAATTCACTATCGCTAATACTCTCAATATCTGAGATGCTGAAGAAGTTAGCGTTATCAATTAAGCGACCTTTAAGTGTATCAAGCTTTTTTAGAACACCAAAGTCAGAATTGCCGATACCTACGAACTGCCAGAACAAAGGTTGATTTGATGATTCAATGATGATATCGTCAATAGGATCATCTCCACCTTTTTTAACTCCACCATCATTAATAAAAACAACAAAACTAGGTATCTTGCTTGGTTCTTCTTGTAGGTATTTTTTAAGCACATCTCTCATGACTAATGGTTCGTCATTGCGTCCAAACTTTTCTACTGTACTATTGTTAAGAATCTCTCGTTCTACGTAATTAGTAAAATCTTTAGCAGTTACAGAAGGAAGTCTCGTAAAACGATGATCGTAAACCCATACATCTAGTTCCCCATTATCATCAAACGCTTCTGCTACTGATAAAATTCGCTCAACTACTTTCTGAACTACTCCATTTTTGTAAAGAGAGCGCATCGAGCCAGTGATATCTAAAACAAGACCAACTTTAGCAACAACATTTTGCAATTTCTTTTTTTCTAATACTACCTGTACTTCTTTTTTTATAGATATCATATTACACTTCCTCTTTAAGGAATATTTACACTAGTGTATTGGGCAATTTTTACAACATTAAGATATGTGAGGGAAACGCTGATTAGACTTTGCTTCAATCCTCAATAAACTTCTGAAACTCTTCTTCACTCATTACTGCAGCTCTCAATTACAAATAAGACAATTTACCCAATTTTACCATGAATGTAATTTTAATACTGTGACTATTTAATCAATTTTGTTTGGAATGAACCCCTTTTATAATCAAAAAAGCAACTCATTCTTTTTAGATGAGTTGCTTTTTTGATTAGATAAAGCTTGTTTGTACTATTTGAATATAGAGAAAATAGGCTTGGTCCCCATTATCATCATATTTTTTACTCTACTATTTTCACGCAGTGCATTTACAAAATTCACCAAAAGTTAGTATAATTCAACATGTTACCAAAATTAAGGAGGATTTACAGTGAACAAAATACTAAGCGCTGTACTCACACTCGCACTAATATTCGTTCCTATTGTCTCAGCAGATGCACATTCAGGCAGAACTGACTCCAGTGGTGGACACAATTGTTCTGACAAGTCAAAAGCAAAAGGATTATGTACAGGATATCACTATCACAATGGTGGGCACTCTAGCGGTTCCGTTTCTGCTCCTGTATCCGCTCCTGTATCCAAGCCAAAGCCGACCACACCTGCAGCGCCTGTAGTTCAAAAGAAAACAATTGTAGCAGTTGAGAAGGCTAATGTATTTGCTTCTCCATATGATTCAACGCCATCAACTACTTTGTGGTATGGATATGAGATAAACGACCTTGGAAGTATTTACGATGGATTTGTTTCCATTGATAAAGGATATGTATCAAGAAGTTTGCTTACACAGTACATTGTTATCAAGCCAAAAACAGTTAAAGTACAAGCAGATAAAGGTTATTTATTGTCAATTCCTGTTAACACAGCTTCAGCTAGAGGATTTGCTGCAAAGAATTCCGTGGTTTATGTAGTTGGGGAGAATAACGGCTTTTATTATGGATCTACAAAAGATGCAAGCGGAAAAGTGTTAGTTGGTTTTATTTCTAAAACTGTGGCGTATTGATTGAAGACAATACAAAGGACCTCTAAATAGAGGTCCTTTGTTACGTCCTATTTGCTCTTCCTAAAGTAATTCAAGCTGATCATCAAATACATTCCCAACGTAACCACTGTACCCCAAATCGGTGTGGTAAAGAGCACTCCGATAAAGATCGAAACAATCGAAATAATGGCTGCCCACGTGGTATACGGATACCATTTAACGTAATATCCAGTCAATTCCTTCTGATTCTTTCGGCTATTCAAATGAGCCAAACAAATAAAGAACCAAATAATAAGGATCGTATAGCCTAACGAAGCCATGAGGTACTCAAATGTTTTGTTCCCTGCGAAGAATGAGATCAGTACACCGATATAGATGAAAAATGTGCTCGCCAAAATTGCATTCACCGGTACATGTCTTTTGGATAGCGTTGAGAATCCACGCCAAGCTCTTCCATCAACAGCTTGTGTATAGAGCATACGTGAAGCAGCATACATACCTGTATTCATCGCAGATAGCACTGCAGTCAACATAACCGCATTCATGAAATGGCCCACGAACGGAATGCCCATCATCTCAAAAACGGTTACGAACGGACTTTCTTTCGCCCCATCAACCTCATTCCACGGGATCAAGCTGACGATCACCAGGAACGGAAGCACATAAAAGGATAGAATACGCACAAAGGTGCCACGAACCGCCTTGGGAATGACCTTCTCGGGATTACGGACTTCCGCCAATGTCACCCCAATCATTTCGGTTCCACCATAGGAAAAGATGACAACCAGCATTGCTGAGACTATTCCGAAAATTCCATTTGGCAAAAAACCGCCATGGGCTGTCAAGTTCGAAAATCCGACTGCTGGATGACCTCCCATCGGAACAAGCAACACAGCTAAACCAAACAAGATGAACATTACGATGACCGCAATCTTGATCGAAGCAAACCAATACTCTGTTTCTGCAAAGACTTTTACTGAAAAAAGATTTAGCAATGTAATAAATATTGAGACAATTAAGGCTAAAACCCAAATCGGCTGATCTGGCAACCAATATTGCAGGAAGGATGCGGCCGCAACGGCTTCCGCCGCCATCGCACATACCCAAAAGGTCCAATAGGTCCATCCGATAAAATAACCAGCATAGCCGCCCAAAATCGGTTCAAGCAAATCGCGAAATGTTCTGGCTTTGTGATTTTGAACCGCCATTTCTGCCAACCCTTGCATGACAAAAAACATAATAATGCCACCCAGTATAAACGCAAGTACAACACCAGGCCCGGCCATGTTGATAGCGGAACTACTCCCTTTAAAGATACCTGCTCCGATTGCACCACCCAGCGCAATCATCATGATGTGGCGTTCCTTCATTGATCTTTGTAAATCCTGTTGATTACTCTCCATGTCTTCTCCTTCTGACTTATTCTCTCTGTATATATGTTTTTTTCAACTTTTCTGTTATATCTTAAATTGAAGAATAAATCAAATCTATTATTTAACTAATACTATAAAACTATTAAATAAATTTTATTTTTTTAGAAAAAAGTCATGAAAATGACAAATATAATCCTTTCCGATAACAATAGAAATACCCTCCCCGGGCATTCCGAAAAGGGTATCCATCTATACCTCATCATTCTCTTTTGATTCTATCACTACACACCCATCAGCAAGACTTCTTCCCCTTCCTTGATCCCGCTCTTGATTTCGATAAATTCGGCCCCTTCTACGCCAATCTCCACTTGTTTGGGTGTTGGTTCTCCGCTTTTCGGATCTTTGACCATAACTGTACCCTTGCCGTCTTCTAACACTTCAACAGCATTGACGGGGAGGCGCACGACATTCTCTACCTTGTTCACGTTGATGTCGCAGTCACCGGTCATGCCATGCTTGATCTTGCCTCCGTCCTGAATTGCAATCTTTACTTCAAAGCGAACGGTCTTATCTTGTGTCGTGCCTTCTTGTGGTATTTTGATTACTTTGCCAGTAAATACTTGATTGCCAAAAGCGGTAACATAGACGTCTACTGTCTGGTTTTCCTGTATGTAAGGAATATCTACCTCATCCACGGACGCTTTCATAAATACCTCAGACATATTCAGGATCACCATGGCTGGCTTACTCCCATCAATGTTGTTGCCTTCCTTGACATTAACCTTGGTCACTACGCCACTTACAGACGCTGTAACCTGTTTCTTGCTGATATCACGACGCTTTTGCATCAGTTCCAGACGTGCTTGCTTCAGAGAGATTTCTTTTTCTTTCAAATCCATCTCGTTTGATTCCGTATCCATTTCAATTACGAGCTGACCTGCTTTGATCTCATCTTCTTTGTCAATCAACACTTTCGCCACTTTGCCTTCAGTCGTTGCGATGAGGTCGATCTCTTCTGGAGCCTCAAATTTTGTGGCTAAATGACTCATCACTACTTCTCCAGAGGGACTACGGTATTCCACCTGACCAGGATCTCCAACGACTATTCCTGGCACCTTTTTCACCAATACGGTTACGTCAAAAAGAATCCCATTTTTCTCTACGTTCTGACCAACGGAATCAAGCTCAATTACCTCTCCCTCCACAAAAGTAAGGGAGTTCCGTAAGAAAACACGCACTTTTTGCCCTTTTTTGAAGTTATTTGCCTGAGTACCGAAGAACCTCCCGTTGATTTTCAAATGATTCACGTCAATTATTTTTGCGAGTACGGTATTGGGTGTTACTTCGTCTCCCACTTTCACCATGACTTCTTTAACCTTGCCTTGCTTATCCGATTTGATTTCCGGCAACCGCTTGGCTAGCTTCCTGATTTCCTGTTCTGTTTTGGCCAAGGAAATCTCCAGCTTCTGATACTGTAGCTCTGCATCTTCACTGTCGAACGTGAAGAGTACATCACCTTTCTGAACCGATTGGCCTTCTTTCACGAGCAGCTTTTCTACTTTGGCGGACAGTTCCGGTTTTACTTCCTCGTACTCTTTCGCCTCCACAGTACCTGTAGCGTAGATTGTTTTTTTCACTTCGCCTTTATCTGCCATAGCTGTAGGCATCTCTACTTTTTGCTCTGGTACTTGCTCTTCTGCAACAGACTTTGATTCCCAATATTTCCATCCAAAAAATCCCCCAACCAAAACAAGTACAATACTCCCCATAATGATCCACTTTTTCTTGCTCATGTGAACCCTCTCATTCTTCTCACGATATTTTTATTTGATTACATCTCTTCGTCTCTTCTTTATTCCGAACGGATGGCTTGCATTGGACTCAAGCGGGATGCCCGGTATGCGGGGAAAATTCCGGCAAGAATGCCAATGACAAACGAAAAACCAATCGCAAACAGTGCGAGCCATAATGGAATGGTCGCCAATTGAGCGGCAGCCTCTTCGCCTCCCATACTGGCACCGAACAAATTGAAATCTGGATTTTGTTTGGCAAGATAATTGAGTCCATAAACGGCTCCATAAGCCAACCCTAATCCAGTAATTCCTCCGATCAGACCGATAAAGCCAGACTCGATCAGAAAGAGCCAGCGAATGTTGTAAACAGTAGCTCCAATTACCTTCATAATACCGATCTCTTTGGTTCGCTCGAGAATGGACATGATCATCGTGTTTACGATACCGATGGTCGCAACCAGCAATGAAATAGCAGCGATTCCACCCAGAATCATCTGGATGACGAAGAACATTTTGTTGATTTCCTTCAGTGCGCTTGCTGGCGAGTAGATTTCATAGCCCTTCCGTTGGGCTTGCTCCACAACCGCTTCCACATTCTCTCGCTTATCTACCTTGATGAAGATACTTTCAAACTCTTTGTCGTCCGCATTACGCCCCTTTTTTTTGCGTTGTGGTTCACCAGAAAAATCACTGTTTCGCTTATCCTGAGTCTCCATCCACTTTTGCAATTCATCTACCATGGCAAGTGGAACATAGGCAGCTGCCCCTCTTCCTATTCCGTTGTTCTCTTCTTTTTTCAGTTGACCGACAACGCGGACACGGATCTCTTTTTTCTCAAATTTACGATTCCCGTCCTCGTCTTCAAAATCGCGGGTCAAAGTGATTGTCCCGGTTTTTCCCACAGCGTCAAACGGTGCAGAAACCCCTTCATTTTCGCCGCCGAATGGAACACCTCCACCCGTACGTCCAGCACGCTCGCTTGCCCGACGCTTTCGTTCTTCCCGTTTTTCTTTCTCAATATCTCGCATTTCACGGGTAACTTCATAAGAAACGACGATCTCGTTTGCCGCGCCTTTGAGGTACTCCCCTTTTTCAACATCGTCACTTTTCATGAAAGATGATTCCTTGACATCCACGCCGATCAATTGAACATGGCCTTCTCGTCTGCCAATTTTCAGTTTGGTTGACTCGTGCAACGAACGGATCGGCATCACTGCCTTGACCCCGTCGATCTTCTTTAATTCATGGACCGCATCCCAGTTCATGACTTTTATTTCATCTGGTGGAATCTCTTTGTCTTCTTTCTCATTCCAAAACATAGGAGCAACTTCCATTTCCGTCAAACTGCCCCAGCTTTCCAGACCCTTGACGGCATTCTCTTTCAATCCCAAACTAAGCGAAATCATGGCAACGATTGCTGCAGTCCCGATCATGACACCAATCGAGGTGAGAACCGTGCGAAGCTTCATCCGCCACAGGTTCCGCCAGACAATTCGAAAAGAATCAATTATTTTCATGTTTTCCACACCTTCTCATGCGATTAAGCAAGCATGCTTTCTCCCTGCATCACTCGTCCGTCCTTCAAAAAAATCACACGATCTGAATTTTGTGCCACTCCCTGATCGTGTGTAACGATAACGAACGTCGTTTTATGTTCACGGTTCATCTGCCGCAACAGGATAAGAATTTCTTCTTCTGTTGCACTGTCCAGATTTCCAGTCGGTTCATCGGCAAGGACAATACTCGGCTTGGCTACCAAGGCCCGAGCAATACTCACCCGCTGCTGCTGGCCCCCAGAGAGCTCATTTGGACGGTGCTTGACCCGCTCATCCAAACCAACCATTGCTAACATCTCCGTCGCCCGTTTGATTCGCTCACGTCTACCAACTCCGAGAAAAGTCAGCGGCAGCTCCACATTTTCCAACGCAGTCAGGTTGGGCAGGAGATTAAATGACTGAAACACGAAGCCCATGCAACGCCTGCGAAACAGGCATAGCTGGTTTTCATTGTATTTGGAGATTTCTTCTCCATTAATAAAAATTCGCCCTTCCTCAGGTCTGGTCAAACCTGCCATCAGGCTCAACAAGGTTGATTTGCCTGAACCTGAAGTACCGCAAAGTGCGACAAATTCTCCATTGTTGATGTGCAAACCAATATCGTATAGCACTGGAACTCTCATTTTTCCCGCTCCATAGCTGTGATTTACTCTCTCTACCGTGAGTTCTCCCGGTTGATTACTCATCCCCACGACACCTCATTACTCTCTTCTCATTTTTTTCCACTTATATATGACGATTAACTAGTAATACCGTTACATCTTTTTGGAATAAATTATCTTTTTTAACTAATCCTTAATAGATTGAAAAGACCCCAAGTGTTGGCGCACCTGAGGTCTTAGATACTAATTTCGATTTGCTTCCTGTGTATATTTGCTTTGATTGCTTTGATTACTTGGCTTCCTTGTTTTCCCAACCATGATGATTATCCCGGTTATTCCGACGAAGAGAAGAACGGATAGCCAGCCATACTGTGCCACAATTGCACCAATTTGCTCAATATATTGACCAAACGTTCTCCCAATCAAAAACAATATTAGTGTCCAAACAAACCCGGTTGTATAGGAATAGAGGGCATAGCGGGCGAATGACATTTTATTAATGCCGACCAGGTAAGGGACAACATGACGTACCACCGGAAAGAAGTAGCTAATGATCAACGATCGGCTTCCATATCGCTGTATTAACGCATTCCCTTTCTCCACATAGTTACTCATTTTCTTTTTCCGCATGATCGTTTGCAAGGCTGGCGCTCCAATGGTTCTCCCGATCACATATCCGATCGAAAGCCCGGTTACTACTCCCGCATAACACAACAAAAAAGAGGGGAGTGGTTCCAATATTCCTAACGTAGTGACAAACCCTCCACTCATCACTACGACTTCATCTGGAATGGGCATTCCCACAATTCCAAGCCAAAGTAAGAAGAATAGGGCCGCATATCCGTATTGCTCAATGCCCGAAAGTACAAATGCCATATCCATGAATACTTCATCCCCCCACTAGCTTATTTTCTTGCATGTATAGATAAAGGCTGGTGGAAGATTGAATGGGACAAACTCGATGGTCACTTCTTGAAAATGTTTCTCCAGCATCTTCTTCATCTGAAGCGAATATTGAAAAGCAATAAAAAGCCCGCCAGGTTTTAACGTACGAAGGCTAGCTTGCAAGATCCTCTCTCCCTCCGCTGGTGAGAAATTCGCAAACGGCAAGCCTGATATAATGCAATCGACTTGTTTGCAATTTCGTTCTTGGGTAAACTCTGCCAAATCTTCGGCCTCCGTACCGAAATGAAACGAAGGATATTGCCGTTTCAAAGCACTGCGCATTTCATCGTCTTTCTCAATGATTACTGCTGTTGTTGCTGTTTTTTTATGAAGACTGATATATTCTGTAAACACTCCTGTGCCAGCACCTAATTCAACAATGAGATCAATTTCATTCCAGTCAACGTTTTCAAACATTTTTTTGGTCAAAAAGGTTGAACTGGGTGTCACACTGCCAATTTGACCTGGTGATTGAAGAAACTTGGTCAAAAAGGTATAACGGCTATTTGCTGCACTTAACAAGTTACTGCACCCCCAAAAGCTGGATAAGAAAAAGATAAATTCATTGCCTTCATTATCGTGGAATAATGGCGATCCAAAAACGAGCGTGCGCCGGATTATGCACTTGACTGTTGGCGGAGGATCCATCAGACCCAAGACGGATATATTGCCGCTAGTTCCTTCCGGCAGTAAATGAAAAAGAGCCTACCAATAAGGTAGACTCTTTTGAGTAGACTCTATTTATTTCCGTTGTATATTGCGTTTGGCAAACTGCTTTAATTCCCACAACAATTCTGATTCGATCGATTTATCTACATCAAATTGAACTCCGTAAGCAAAGTCCTTGCCACTTGGTTTCTTCCACACAATGTCACCAATCAGGTTTAACTGCTTGTCAATTAGTACAAATGAAAGCAAAATGCGAATTTTTGCTTTATCACTTGGAAGGTCTTGTTTGCATTCAAACTTGGCACCATGAAGGCTTATATCGTGAAGGAAGACGTGCTCTTCCATTTGAATATCATTCACGCCGTTTATTTCAACAATTGTGGACTTCGCATCTAATGGATTATTGAACACCATGCGGAACATCTCTTTGCGTTTATATTCCACAAATACTCCCTCCATCCATGTAACGGTCCACCTCTGATCGAACTAAACGTGTCTGGCAGCATGATTTAATGCTTCTGCAGATGAAGAAACCTTGATCGTCGCTGAACCAATTTCTTCGATGACAAAGACTAATTGTCCGATCTGTTCTTCGACATTCTGAATATCTGCAATACTGCTTCCCATAGACTTTACAATCTGATCAAAAGCTTCCTTCGTTGCTTTCGATTCAACCTGCCCTGTCTCAACCAAAGTCTGAACCTCTTTAATCGATTCTACTACTTCTTCTGAGAATTTGCTAGATTGAGCGATAAGCTCAGTAATCTGTTTGATGGAATGTTTGGTTTGCTCCGAAAGCTTGCGAACTTCACCGGCAACAACCGAGAAGCCACGGCCATGTTCACCTGCACGGGCCGCCTCGATTGCTGAGTTCAAAGCAAGGAGGTTTGTTTGCTCGGCAATATCCTGAACTAATCCGATGACATGGCGAATTTGATTGGAGGATTCATTTAGCTTGATGACAGTCTCTTCCATCTGCTGGGTGCTTGTGAAAATCTCTTCGATCCGCTTCTCCAAATAATTCAGGCGATCTTGTCCTTTGTAGGCGAGTTCCTGACTATCTTTTGATTTTAATGCACTTTGGCGAAATTGATGATTTACCTCGTTGCTATTCGCCACAAGCTGTTCAACCGAAGCACTTGTCTGTTCTGTTAGCGCTGCCAATTCTTCGCTTAAGGAAAGAACCTTGCTCTTTAATTCTTCTTTTACCTTTTCATATTGCATTTCTTGTTGGCGCATATTTTCCTTTTCGTACGCTTCCAACACAAGCTGTTGCTCGAAATTGAGGATTTTGGTAACAACCTTGGTAATCCGGATCATTTCTTCGCTATCTGTAATATTCTGATGAACAATATCTACTAATGTATTCTGCAAATTCTGAAATGCACCCATATACCACTTGGGAGCAAGCCCGATGTGTACATGTCGTTCGGCTACACGAATACGGCGTTGGAGGAACTCCTTGTCGATACGCCCGTTAAACATCTCAATGACATGATTTTGCAGAGTAACTTTCAGTTTATCAATGGTACTGTGTCGCTGAATAATTTGCTTCAAGAGTTCTACTTCCAATACCGATTGGTAAAAGCTTGATACGATTGCGTCCACATTTGTACGAATCAACGATTGAATGGATTTAGCAATTTGAATTTCCTCTTCAGTAAGCTGGATCATTTTCATTTGCAAATGTGTTTCGCTTCCTGGGGCTATGTTTACGGTTACTTTTTCGCTTTTCGCCTTATCAATCCATCTCTTTTGCGACTCTTGTTTCGAACCGAATGCTCTGGAGAAAAAATTCATAGTCGCGTCCCTCTCTTTGGTCGGTTGCACTACTAGCTCCAAATCATCCAAGTGCCCATATAGAGATGATTCTTCAAAGCTCCCATTTGATAAAAATATTTGTAAGAATGGCATTTTTCAACATTGTTATATTGGTAATATTTAATATATATACATTCTTAGCAATTTACAAGTAATTTCTACAAATTTCGACTCTTTTTTATGCATTTTTTGTATATATTTCCATTAAAAATGCCGACTCAATGGCCGGCTTGGTCAATACCTTAATACTCATCAATTCGAATCGTAGCATTGTACCCATTTCGCAAGGCTGCGATGGCTTCATCAACCGAAGCTGTTAGTGGGAAGAGCAGGTTCAGCTTGGAGATCATGAACAGCTCACGGATGATTTCGTCCTGGATAACGATGGCAATCTTTTGGATTCCAACTAACTTGGCGAAGTTAATTAATACCCCGAAACCGGTGCTGTCAATAAATTGCAACTCTGTCAAATCAATTATGAATCCATCTGCTTGACCAATAAATTCTTTCAGCTTGTTTTTGACCGAGTTGGTACTTCCGAATAACAGTTTTCCTTTTATACTGATTTTTTGATAACCGTTACCATTTTGAACCTGTATCTCCACAGGAGTGGAATTGTTGGACAAGTTATTCATTTTTGCGTCACCCGCTTTCTCAAACCCATAATAAACCGACCATCTTCCGCATGGTCATGCCAGACATCATCAACTAAATGACGCATGAACAAAATTCCTCTACCGTCCTCTTCCCAAATCAGGTCCTCCATACATCGCTCTTCCAGTTTTTTTTGTACTTCAAGCGGCAATCCGCCTGCAGAATCGATGATTTTGATTTCTATCTCTTCTTGTTTCACATCTATTTTCAATGATATATTTTGCTCTCTATACGCCTCGCCGTGACAACGTTTCATTGCTTCCACTGAATTAATGATTGCCTCATGAGCAGCAAGAACGAGCCTTTTGGTCTCTACTTGATTTACCCTCATGACTGTCCATTCACAAATTTGATCAAGAAACTCTACCATCTCTACTGTCGCAGGACACTCTATTTGAACATGTATCACGAGCTACCTCCCCCAAAAAATTGTTAGTGTGTCTCACCTGGCATACACACCGATACCACACAAATATCGTCTTTAGTCGTCAAGTCAGTTGTTTTCGCATCAAGCAGTCGGTCGAATAACGATTGGTGGCCTTCAAGGCTATAAGCAATAATCATGCGCTCAAGCTTTTCTCTACTATTCGCAGGTGATGGTCCGTAAGCTGCCAATAATCCGTCTGTATACAATAATAGATTACATGTTTCTTGGTAGGTCAGCTTGCCTTTTTGAAACGGGAAGGAGTCGAGAACCCCTAACGGAATGTTCCCTACATCTAAAAGTTTCAGCTCTCCCTTCTGGTGAAGATAGCCTGTTGGATGCCCTGCATTCACATATTCAATTGTTTTTTGCTTTGTATCGATCACTACATACAAACCAGTGACAAAAGTGACCATCGGTTGTTCTTCGTCTGCGAAAAGGGTAAGCATATGTGAATTCAATTCTTCCATTACCTTTCCAGGATCAGTCACACGGGTGATCAAGCCCCGAAGCAAGGCACGGATGGACATAATCACAAGTGATGCTGACACACCATGCCCCATCACATCAAGTATGATGATTCCATACCGATGCTCATCGATTGGATACCAGCTATACATATCACCAGACAACTGTTCAGAAGGCTGATACCTGGCTTCAATTGAGATATCTGCATTTTGCAGGGGCGGGGTCAACACACTTCGCTGGACTTTCTTGGCTAATTCCAGTTCATGCAAAATCTTTTCCTCCGCCAGTTTGCGAGCAGTGATGTCCTGTTTGATGGTTACATATTGATAAGGGCGTTTTTCTTCATTTAAAAAAGGAACAATCGTTGTTTCCACCCAGAAAATCGAACCATCTTTGGCTCTGTTCTGGATCTCACCTTTCCACACGATCCCTTGCGTAATTACTTTACTTACTTGCCCAAAAAAATCAGGCGCATTCTCTTCCGTATCGATAATCGAGTAATGTTGTCCAATCAGCTCATCTCTCGTATATTTGGACAACCTGCAAAAATTATCGTTAACGTACGTAATTATGGCGTTTTCATTTGTAATAGAGACCAACGCAGATTCGTCCAAAGCCAGTTTCAGATCAGCAAGCTCCATCAACGTTTGCTTTAAGATCATTTCCTGGCGAATATGTTCCGTTATATCCTTGGCCACCACGAATGCACCCGTGATTTGATCGTCTACAAATATCGGTGACGTTTTCACGAGTAGATCAACTTTATAGCCCGCTTTATGTGTGATTTTCGTGTGGAATTCTTGCGTCTCTCCGTTCATCGTATTCGCAAAATATTCCATAATTGTCTTTACACGCTCATCGCTCATAATGGCGAAAATCGCTTTTCCAATCAGCTCTTCAGGTGAGTACCCGATGATTCTCTCAACGGCGGGATTTACACTCGTAAAAACCCCTGCCGAATCAATCGAAAATATAGCATCCCGATTCTGCTCAAATAGTGATTTATACCGCTGCACACTCTCTTCCAAAAGAAAATCCATTTGTTGCTTTTTTTCCTCAAGCTCACAAACCAGGAGACGTCCATATTCCTGAAGCATCTGATACTCCTTTTCCTTCATTTCTCTTTGTCGTGTATCAAACAGGCAGAGTGATCCTATATGCACAGAATGTTTCGTAGTTAAAGGAACTGATAATTGAAATGGATAATCCGACAAATTTTGACGTTTTTCTCCTTTTTCAGAAACAACTACTGTCTTCCCTTCGAAAAATAGAGAGACTGAGCAATACGCAACATTCATGGAATCCACAATCAATGAAACAATCCGATCAATCGTCTGACAAGGGTATAAGGTATTGCGAAAGAGCGATAAATCCACAAGTGGCCTCCCTTCCCGATAAGCGCTTACAACCTTGCTAAGCTTACCAAAATGATACCTAGCAAAATTTAAAAGGACAATACAGGCTATTTGTCAAATTTATTACTTTTTTATAGGAAACGCTTACAAAAATTCGGAAATATGTTACATTATCTGTCATAATATTCTTTTTTTCTACATTTATTTTCACACTAAGGGAGTGCCTGCTGTATGTCATACAAGAATTTCTCGATCGGCTTTAAGCTAAGTGCCATCGTCTTTATAATCAGTCTCTTTTCACTGGTCGGCGTATCTTGGCTTGTCTACGATCAGGCAAAAGGGTCTATGTTTCAGTTATCCTCTGAAACAATCAAAGCGATTGCTTATAATAAATCAAGACAACTGGATATGGCAATCGAAAAGGAAATTTCCCAGCTTGCGGCCATTGCTACAAATGTGCATATCATCGAAGGGACAAGCGCTGAGAAAAAAACGGAATTGGAGCGAGTTTCCCAACAGGTCAGCAATTATGATAAATTATTCTTTGCAACGCCAGAAGGAACTGTGGTCGCAGCATATCCTCTGGCAACCAGTCAACCATCCATCTCCCAAATGGAATATTTCCAATCCGCTCTCAAAGGCACTGCGGGAATATCGGAACTTTCTTTATCTCCTGAATCAGGTAAGCTGGTATACACCATTGCTGTGCCGGTGATGGATGCCAGCAAGCATGTCATTGGTATCATCGGCGCTGAAATGAACGAGGAAACATTGACTACCGTATTACAGACAGATGTTCTGGGAGATACGGGAGAAGCCTATCTGACCGATCATACAGGACTGATGCTTACACAAAGCAAATTCAACCCGGCAACAGCATTCTCTACCAGCGTCGCCAAGGAAATGGCAGATTCTCTTCAATCCGATCATATGAATCCTGTCATGTACCAAAATCATATGGGAGTGCCAACTGTTGGTGTCGCCAAAAAACTATCTTCCCTGAATGGATATCTCGTGGTCGAAAAGAAACAGGAAGTTGTGAATACGGCAGCTTCTCAACTGCTTACATTCATGGGATTTACCCTGGCCGGAGCATTAATTGTGATTACTGCTGTCATATTTATCTCCATGCGGCTGTCACTGCAACCACTGATTCGCCTGGTCGGTTTGGCCAGGCAGTTGGGAGCAGGTGATTTGACCGTCCATGTTCCCATTCAGAATAAGGATGAAATCGGAAAACTGTCAGAAGCGTTCAATCAAATGCAGGAGTCGATTCTGGCTACCATCACCCAGACCAAACATGCTTCTGAACTGGTCGTGACGACAGCCGAACAACTATCAGAGGCCGCTACGATAACTGGTGATTCATCTACACAGGTTGCGGTAACTATCAGTGATATTGCTGCTGGTTCTGGTAAACAAACAGAGCAAGCGTCACAAATGCTCTTATTAATGAAAGATACAGAGAAACAGGTGGAACAGGCCAATCAAAAAGCAGAGCTGACAGCAAAAAATGCCTTACTCTCCGCCAAGGTCGCTCACGAAGGTCAAGCTGCGATCCAAACAGCAATTGACCATCTGACAACAGTAACTAAAACCGTAACATATGCGACAGATTCTATACACAAGTTGGGAAAACGATCTACTGAAATAGGCGGAATCATCACGACAATAGCGCAAATCGCCAGGCAGACCAACTTGCTCGCTTTAAACGCTGCCATAGAAGCAGCAAGGGCAGGAGAACAGGGAAAAGGATTTGCTGTCGTCGCAACCGAAGTACGCAAATTGGCTGAGGAAGCCAGCAAATCGACCGAGCAAATCACTGAGCTTATTCTCGATATTCAGGCTGAGACTTCCGTAACCGTCCGAACTATGGAAAGCAACCTGGAAGCAATCGAAAAACAGGTTGACATCATTAAAATGGGCGAAGAATCCCTTGCCCGCATTGTTCAACAAGTCGATAGTACCAAACAAAACACAGTCGAGGTACAACAAAATTTGCATCAATTGCAAGAGGTTTCTGAGCAGGTGCTTCAATCGGTCAACCAGATCACACAAATTATCGAGCATTCAGCAAGTGCTACTCAGGAAGTTGCTGCTGCCGCAGAAGAACAGACAGCAACAGTAGAAGAAATCGTCGCCAGCATCGAGCAATTAACGGATTTGTCCAAGACGCTGCAGGAGCAAATATCCAAATTTAAAATTGTTGAAGCGTAAAAGATCGAAAAAAAACGAACTGGTTTTTCCTGCGGGAGAAACCAGTTCGTTTTTTTTTAACTGAACACTTGACGAATCACAAACGAAATTGTAAAGTGTTTATCAATATATAAACAAAATGATAATTTGTTTATGTTTTTTCGGAAGGAGTTCACATTATATGTTCAACAATCGTTATGTTCAGACTATTCTTTTATCCCGAGTTCTATTGAATCTTGGAATTTGGGTTAGAAACTTTGCCATCCTCTTGTACGTAACAGACCTTACAAACAACGATCCACTCTATGTCTCGCTTATTTCCGTTGTGGAGTTCGGACCAATCTTTCTGTTTGCCTTAATTGGCGGGACATTTGCGGACAGGTGGCAGCCCAAACGGACAATGGTTTGGTGTGACATGTTATCGGGTTTATCGGTATTGGCTGTACTCGTTGCACTCATTTACGGTTCCTGGCATGCCTTGTTGTTTTCAACACTGTTTTCTGCTGTACTTTCCCAATTCTCACAACCATCTGCGATGAAGCTGTTCAAGCAGCATGTGCCTGCTGAACAATTGCAAAGTGTCATGGCCATGTTTCAGTCTCTGATTGCTTTCTTCACGGTAATCGGGCCGATCATTGGGGCTTTTGTCTATCAACAGTACGGGATTGAGGTATCGATCATCGTGACTGGTGTGTTGTTCGTCGGCTCAGGTCTGATCTTGACATCACTTCCTCGTGACCTGGTTACAAAATCGGAAAAGGGTAAGCAAGATTTCAAAAAAGAGCTGATAGAAGGAATTCGTTATGTAAAGTCCAATCGTGTTTTAAGAACACTTGGAGGCACGTTTGCAACTGCTGGTCTGGCCTGTGGATTGACCCAACCGCTCCATTTATTTGTTGCCATCGAGAATTTAGCCAGGGACAAGGAATTCTTGCAATGGCTGCTGATGGCCAATGGTGCAGCCATGCTTGTGGGAGGTGGGCTTGTCATGGCATATGCCAAAAAAGTACAGCCTCAGCTTTTACTTGCCTTTGGGTTGGCGGTGAGCACATTTGGAACGGTCGGAATAGGCTGGTCCACAAGCGTTCCCTTAACGATAAGCTTTATGATTTTGAACGGTCTGCTATTCCCTTGTATTCACATTGGTATAAACACACTGATCTTGAAGAATACAGATGCGGCTTTTGTTGGAAGGGTTGGCGGAGTTTTGACGCCGTTATTTATGGGGATGATGGTGATTGGAATGACATTCTCCGGTGTTCTAAAAGATGCCCTTTCTCTATTCACAGTGTTCTTTATTTCAGCAGGCCTGTTTTTGCTCGGCGCTCTGGTATTGTTGCCACTTATTCAGATTACCAAAGGAGTTGAAAAGAAGAGCATTTCAAATTAATGTAGCATTTCCTTCCCTCCCCCCTCCCCAGGGGGACTTTTTTTTGCCTTTCACCAGTTACACTTTGGATTCCACGATCTGGGATTTTGTATGTTATGCTGTTTTTAGTATGAAATCCTGCTTTTACATAGGAGGGAGAACGTGTGAAGGTTCTGATCTTTGGAGGTTCTGGCTTTGTCGGACAGCATCTTGCCAAGCGGCTGCTTCAGTCCGATTATCAGGTTATGATTCCATCTCGAAGCTCTCGTCCGCTTCTTTACGGCGAGGTCATTCCCTATTCAACTGGGCAAATAGGAGAGTTGCTCGCCTCGATAAAAGAAAAGTATGCCATAATCAATTTGGCAGGAGAATCAATTAACTCGGGTCGCTGGACTCCCCAGCGAAAAGAGACCATCCTGCAATCTCGTATTCGTTTGACCAACGCTATTACAGAGGCAATTTGTTCTGCTGCCCACAAGCCAGAGGTTCTGATCAACGCTTCTGCTGTTGGCTATTATGGCTATTCCGATACGCAAACTTTTGATGAATCTTCCCGCTCAGGTGAAGGTTTTTTAGCAGAAGTGACAAGACAATGGGAGCAGGCGGCACAGCAAGCTTCTACTGATACCAGGGTTGTTACGGCCCGCATCGGCGTTGTGCTTGGTCGTGAAGGCGGTGCCCTTCCCCGAATGGTATTGCCTTATCGCTTATTGGCAGGCGGTCGTGTGGGAAGTGGTCGTCAATGGATGTCCTGGATACATATCACAGATGTAACGAGAATTTTTTTGCACATCCTGCAAAATGAAAAAATGACAGGACCAATCAATGTGACTGCGCCCCATCCGGTTACGATGGATCAGTTTGGTCACGTGATCGGTTCTGTCATCAATCGTCCCCACTGGATACCTGTTCCAGCATTTGTTTTGCAAATCATGTTAGGTGAGAAGTCCGAGATTGTTTTGCAAGGACAAAAAGCAGTTCCACTCGCTCTGCAAAAACACGGATATTCGTTTGAATACCCAACTGTCGAATCGGCACTGTCTAATCTTCTCCAAGCATAGACTTGCACGTTAACTGCCCGGAATTTCGGGATAACCGGTGATTTGCTGAATGGATTGATAAAATGTCCGCAGCCTTCCGTACAATTTGCCATAAATTTGACGGTACAATTGATCATACACAAGTGCGTTATCCCGATTGGGTTCAAATACGTCACCGACTCTTGCCATCTCTCGTACAGCTGTCTGCAAGTTCGGATGTAAGCCAACACCCACGCATGCCAGCATCGCAGCTCCCAGACCTGATGTTTCGCTTACTGCCGGTCTTCGGGTTTCCAATCCAAACACATCGGCGGTAATTTGCATCATTAAGTCACTTTTTGATCCGCCGCCACTTACGTACAATTCAGTTATTTTTGCCTTGCTGCGCCTCTCAATCCGTTCTCTTCCTTCCCGCACGGCAAAAGCCAATCCTTCCAAAAGAGAGCGGTACATATGCGCCTTGGTGTGAACACTGCCGAAGCCGATGATTGCCCCTTTTGCCTCCGGATGTGGATAGCGAATGCCGGGTGACCAATAAGGCTGGAGCATCAGCCCCATTGAGCCAGGCGGTACCTCCCGGGCCATTTCATCCAGCAATGCCTCTGTTGCGATGCCTAGCTCAAGTGCCAATTCGTTTTCCTTGGCAGCGAACTGCTCTTTGAACCAGGAGGCCATCCAAAAACCACGGAATGTCTGTACCTCCAAATTGTATTCACCGGCATTCGCACTCGGATACGCTGGTACGAGTGGAATGGGCTCAATATATTTTTGCGAGTTGACAATGATGGTAGCCGTTGTCCCATACCCGATACAGCCTTGATTCAACAGATGACAGCCTGAACCGAGGACTTCACAAGCTTTGTCAGAGGCTGCTGCAATCAGCGGCAATCCCTGTGGCAATCCGGTTTCTCTGGAGGCGCTGGCAGTGACAACTCCAAGTCTCTCACCCGGAGGCAAGAGAGGGGGAACCGTGTCAGGCGAGACAGGAATTGCTCTCCACTTCCAGTCTTTCTGGCGCAACCATTTTTGATTCTTGTAGTCAAACGGGACATACCCCACCTGAGTGCCAATGGAATCGATCAAGTTCCCCGTTATGCGGTACGTCAAATAACCTGAGAGAAACAAGTAGGTTTTGGTTTTTTCCAGAATTTCCGGCTGTTGCTCGCCGATCCAGTTTATTTCTGCCTCTGCTTGCAAATAGTTGACTGTTTTATGTAAACCCGTGAGTTTAAAGAGCAGATCCCAGCCAGCTCCCACCGAGGGGAGTTGTTTTGCCCTGCGCTGGTCCAACCACAAAATGGCAGGTCGCAAGGGCTTCCCCTCTTCATCCAGATTGATCACCGTTCCACGTTGAGTGGTTAACGCTACCGCTTTCAAAGAATGCGGTGTAACGATTCCATTCTTCCACAGTCTCTGACAGGCTTCCACAATGCATTGCCAGTAATACTCCGGGTCCTGCTCCGCCCAACCCGGACGAGGCGAGAAATAGGCTGGGGAATAGACTACCTGTGCCAGATCCACCACATTTCCTTTCATATCAAAAACAAGGGCACGAACACTCTGCGTACCCACATCAACTGACAGTACCGTTTCATCTTGTAGCCCCATATGCTTCCCCCTACTTGACGTAAACAACCAGAAAATCAGTTACACAAGACGTGATTTCAGTTAAAGATTAAAAATATAGATAAGGAGTTGCACTGTAGGCACGTTCCCAGATGGATAAATATCTTGTCCATTCTGTTTCCCATTTCTGATCTGCCCAACCCAACTCCGTTTGAACGATCTGTCTGACCTGATCCTTGAGCATGCGGGCACCATCCGGAAGAAGCAACCCCAGACGTGTCCTGCGCAACAACAGATCATCCAGATGGACGACCATTTCATGTCTCAATGCCCAGCGCAATTCCAGCCAGCATGTATCCGTCCCTGGGACAGACTGCAACTCTTCGGGAGAGGTTGATTGCAGCATGGCAATCGATTGCTCTCCATGCCGGCCACGCAGCCTCTCGGGTACCTTTACCTGAACACCTTTGTCGAACAAGTTCTTTATTTCTGCATCTTGTGAAGATTTCCCTGCGGATGGGGTATTGATCCATTTGCGTGCTTCCTGTAGAGTCTCCCGAGCTAACAAGTGAAATGTCGTCAGCTTTCCTCCCGTCACACTAACCACTCCTCGGTCCGACCAGACCAGATGATCTCGTGATTCCTTGGACGGATCTGCCTTGCCTGAATCCAGAATCGGTCGTACTCCTGAGAAGGTCGAGAGTACATCGTGTTCGGATAATTGCTTCGATGGGAAGTATGATTGGATCGCCTCGAGCAAGTAGTTGCTCTCACTTCTGCTGATTGCCGGTTCCTCTGAAAGTGGATGCTCGTGATCAATATCGGTCGTTCCGAGCAGTGTTACCCCTTCCCATGGCATGACATAAAGCGACCGACCATCTCTCGGGTGTGTCATGCTTACAGCTTGAGCCAGAGGAAGCCGCCAATGCGGAAAAATGATATGACTGCCACGAAGTTTGCGAAGTCTGGGAGGCTGGTTCATTTTTTCATTCAGCTCATCCACCCATACGCCTGTAGCATTAATCACGACCTGACTCTCCAACTCCGTGACGGACTGGTTCCTTTCATCATAGATCGCAACTCCACGGACTCTGCCATGGGTGTCCTTGAGTAATTCTTTCACAGGCGCATAATTGCATGCTGTTCCTCCCCATGCGATCCCTTCCTCAATCGTCCGGTAAACCAACCGGGCATCATCAGTCCGTGCATCGGTAAAGCTGAATCCGCCGGCTAAACGATTCGCTTTCAATCCTGGGGCAAGCAGTGACAACGAGCCAGCATCATAATAGGTATGCTGCCAGCGCAAGGCCATGCAATCGTAAATAACCAAACCCAGCTTCAGCAAGAGCGACTGTGATAGGCGTGAATTGTATACTGGCAAGAGAAACCCCAAAGGCTCCACCATCCCCCTGTACTTGTGCAGGAGTTTTTCCCGTTCGCGTACGGAATGAATCGTGGTCTTGAACTGTCCCTGCCTTAGGTAGCGCAATCCGCCATGGACGAGCTTACCGGAGCGGCTGGATGTCCCCCAGCCAAAATCTCGTTGTTCGGCCAGTAAACAACGGAATCCTTGCCGGCACGCTTCCTGAAATACTCCGGCTCCCGTAATCCCGCCACCGATAATAATCATATCCCACTTTTTAGGCAAATCCTTTATCATCATGACCACCCTTACTGAAACAGTTTTCCAGGATTCATGATCTGTTCTGGATCAAGCGTCTGACATAAGGAATGCATCATACGCATCCCTAGCTCGCCCTTTTCTTTGGGAAGGTAGGGAAGGTGATCCTCACCCACACCATGTTGATGGCTGATTGTTGCTCCCCTTTCGACAATCGCTTGACTTGCGGAAGACTTTAGCTTTTGCCAACGCCTCAATGTTTCCTCAGGAGTAGCTGCCACTCTGAACAAAAATGTGGTGTAAATACTTGACCCGTGCGGATAGACGTGGGATAGGTGAGTGAATGCGTGCACCTTTTCTCCAAATTCATCCAATGCCATTTGAAGTGCCTGTTCAATTGCCTTTACTGTCGCAGGAACATTTTGCCATGTTGTTGCGGTCTCCAGGGTATCAACAGCCAAGCCCGCCTCCCAAAGGGTATTGCGGAGATAGGGCATGCGAAAACGATTTTTGTACCACTGTTTCCCTGGTTTTTGGCCGACGGAAACGCCCTTATGTGCCTTGATAATGGCTATGGACTGCTGTATCGCAAATGAAGTCTTCTGCTTGCTTCCGCTTGCACCAAACAACAGCATACATTTTTTCTCTCCGATTCCACGGAAAGACAAATACCGCTGCAACCATTCCATCGCAGTACTTTTTCCGTTGAGCATCAGCATCGTTGCAGTCTCGGTCGGCAGGCTAAGCCGCATCATGGTTAGCGGAATTTTTGCTTGAGAAATCATGCGAACTGCTTTTATCGCTTGCTCCTGATCGGGAAAAAATGCCCCGTAAAAACTTTCTGATTCCGGCAGTGGCGTGACCTTGACTGCACTTTCAGTAACGATCCCCATGCGCCCTTCCGAACCGAGAATCATTTCACGAATATCTGGTCCTCCCGCTGAAGCGGGGTGCAAAGGAATCGTCATCTTTCCCTGTGGAGTCATAATCGTTCCGCCGACAAATAATCGTTCGATTCTGCCGTATTCCAGTGAAAACTGTCCTGCCGATCGAGTCACGACCCATCCACCAAGTGTCGAGTACTCAAACGACTGTGGGAAATGCCCCAACGTATAGCCCTGCGCACGTAAAGCCGCTTCCAGATCAGGGCCTTTGATGCCTGCTTGGAATATCGCTATTCCAGACTCCCTGTCGAGCGTCAAAAGTTTGTTCATTCTGCCCATGTCAACTGAAATGACGGGCCTCTCTCCTTTGGGAACGGTCAAATGACCAACCACACTTGTGCCGCCACCGTACGGAATGACGATTGCTCCTGACTGTCTGGCGAAGCGCAGAATCTCATGCACCTCATCTTCTGTTTCGGGATATGCGACTCCATCTGGAAAGGCTGTAACTCGCCCTCCACGAATCGCAATCCAATCAGGCATACTTTGTCCGACACTGTGGGTGATTCGCTCAAATTTGTCTTTTTTGATTAGGGAGTGATCCGGTAACCGAGATTCCGGGACAAGCTTTTCCATCTCATGTACAGAAATATCAGAAGGGGCGGCTGGCATACCGAGTACACTTGCTAAATACGCTTTTGCAGAGGCAGGCAACGGAAAGTCGATTGATTCCTCTCCCCATCCATTCCAACGAATCATCTTCTACTCCTCCTCGTGACTTGCTTTCCTTTTTTTCCATTGATCCATGCTTTCTTTCATCGCAGTCCATGTGACAGTTTTTGCTTCCTCGTAGTTGCACTGCATGGCTGTTTGCAACAACCTGCGATAGTACGAAAGTGAATGACTCCGGTTTTCTTCATAGAAAAAATAGCGAAGCGCCATCGTCTGATACATGCATTCAAAGCTGTTGATCAGTAAGAGATAGAGTGGATTTTTCGAAAGACCTGCCAGGTTCGTTTGCAGTTGCCAATCAAACGTCGCATAGTCGGATGCTTCATCACTAAGCTCTTCGATACAAGCCAGAAAGGAAACAACCTTGGCCGGGTTTTGCTTGACTGCGTCAGCAACAAATGTCGTAGAAAGAGAGAGCCGCAGCTCCAAAAGATAAATAATTAAATCATCTGATACTTCTTTTGTATGGCGGGCAATTGCTGCCAACGTTTGCAGATTCCCTTTTTTCCAGTAATCTGTGACGATGGCTGGATGACCTTTGCGAATCGTAATCCATCCATCTCTTTCCAACCGCTGCAATGCTTCTCGAATGGTTGGTCGGCCTATACCAAAGGCAACGGCAAGCTCCCTTTCTGCTGGAAGCGTACTTGCTGGGGGATACTCACCTGCTAAAATTTTGCTGATCATTTCATGTTCAACCAGATCGGAGGATCGCACTTGTTCAATCAAAACCATATCACCGTCCATTTGGGATATTTCATTTGCCTAAACGGCATTTGTGGTATTACCAATTATTACTTGTGGTATTACCACTAGTTTACATTTTGTGTATATGCTGTCAATATTTTTTGAATAATTTGTAATTTTAAATTGTAAAGACACATTATAGTTGTATTAATTTCAATACACGTAAAAAAAGAGACTTCCTCAGCAGAAAGTCTCTTTCATCATACCGAAATGACATCTTTTTATTTCACAGGTATCCAAATCTCCGAATAGCAATCAGGGCTGTATGGGTCATCCTCTGTATATAATTCGAATTCAATTGATCCCCCATGCTCATATCCACTAGATGGAAACCATTCTGAGTAAATCTGTTTCCACGCTTTTTGCATGGCATCCGGCATTGCACCGATTACTTCAAATACAACCCACTTGGATGCTGGCACTTCCAATTTGGAAAGACCATCCGGTACTTCTCCCATGTGTTCTGCTGCAATCCAGTATTCCATGGACTGATTAGCCTGTGTTTCCTTCGTGCTGACGCATACTCCCAGCACACCTTTGAGCGGACCGTCGTTCAATTGACAAATTCGCTCACAAGTACCGTCACTATTGACCTGGTTCCAAAGCTTCGGAATTTCTATCAGGTTTTGCTCATTCACATAGGAAAACTCACGCTTGATGCCTACCAATTGAAAACTGTCCTTCTGCACAACTTTGAATTTCATCGGTTCTGCCCCTTTCAAATGCACCTGTATCACCAGGCGGTTATACGATACAAGCCCTCCCGAATATTTCTGTACTTCACTCGGGCTTACACCATGCTGCCTGCGAAAAGCCTTGGAGAATGCCTCGGGTGTGTCGTATCCGTATTTGTAGGCAAGATCGATGATTTTGCAATTGCTCCTGGATAACTCCTGAGCTGCCAATGTCAAACGTCTCCGCCGAAGGTACTCACCAACAGACAAGTCCGTTAATATGGTAAATGTCCGTTGAAAGTGATAGGCAGATGTATTTGCCTGCTTGGCAATGCTTTCAATGGTGATATTATCCAGCAAATGCTCCTCCATGTAATCGATCGCCTTCTGTAATGATTCGACCCAACCCAATGCACTCACTCCTTGCCCTTGATTCTATCAACCCAACGGGAACAAATCCTGTCATTTTATGCTTTGTGCGGACAGCAATAAAACAAACTGCCAGAAAAATGCCTCTTTTTACAATAGCAAATAATACTGCAGTAAGGTAGATTTAGACCTGCTATGTTAAGAATAAAGCTCCGGCACACAAGAGCCAGATGACCTGAGCCTGTGTGCTGGAGCTTCTATAATATGTAGTGGAGCGGAATAACCAAAATGGATAAGCTGATACCTGCCAAACCCATGGCAAAACCGCTCACACTTGCTTGAATTTGTGACTCGTTGATCAGCCTCGCCGTCCCGATTCCATGAGACGAAGTCCCAATCGCTACACCAAGAGCAATATCCCCTTTTACCCCGCACAGATTGAGCAGTTTCGGCCCTACCATACTGCCCACCAATCCGGTGAGAACGGTGAGAACGGCACCCAATTCAGGAGCACCGCCCAACACTTGCACCAATTCGATTGCAATCGGTGTTGTTACCGTCTTTGGGATCATCGTCAGCATCAATTCCCTGCTTCCGCTCAGGGCAGCCACAATTCCGCCTGCTGATAGCATCCCTGCCATACATCCAATGAGAACACCCGTTACAATAATGGGTACTTGTTTCTGCATCTGTTCGAAATGCTTGTAAAGCGGAACGGCTAATGCAACTGTCGCAGGGCCAAGCAGCAAAGCGAGTATGTCACCACCCAGCTTGTACTCCTGGTAAGGGATATCCATCAAAACAAGTAAAAGGATGATGCTTCCTGAAGTTGTGATCAGTGGATGCAGCCAACGGATTCGAGTGTATAAATAAGTAGCACCGAAGAATGCGGCGACTGTAACCGTCAGCCCAAACAATGGTGTATTGCTTATTTCCATGAAGCTGTACCCCCTTGCTCTTTTGCTGCTCTATGTGGATCAGATGACTTCTCGGGACGCAATACCTGGATTGACCAGCCCGTGACAAGCATGACGACGACGGTGCTTCCGATCAGTCCAGCGAGCAATGGTATTAGTTGTGATTCAAAACGGGGAAAAATCAGAATCACCCCTACGATAATGGGTGTAAAAAACAACATCATGTGTTGAAGCAAGAGCTGTGCAGCATCCTCAATCCACTCCAGCTTCACCCAGCCAAGGAACAGGCTTGCGGCAAGCAGGATCATCCCCAGAACGCTTCCAGGCAAGGGCACGAACCACTGATGAAGCAAATATCCAGTAAAGTGAAAGCCCAGGATTATCGTTAATCCTCTCACCATGTCCGCCTCCTTTTTTACTCAACCTATCACTGAAAGAGAGAAGGAGCACCTTCTCACAACCACGTTGCCAGAAGATGCCCCACCTGCTCTGTATTACTTGTGAGAAAATTGTTCTGTTTCAGTTGAACCAGACAATGCTGTGGTGGAAGAAGTTCCTCCACTGATTACTTGGGCTACCTCATCGAAGTAGCCAGTACCTACTTCACGTTGGTGTCTTGTAGCGGTGTAACCATGGATCTCAGCCGCAAACTCTGCTTGCTGCAATTCGGAATAAGCAGCCATTCCACGATCTTTGTAGCCGCGAGCCAACTCGAACATGCTGTAATTCAGTGCATGGAAACCAGCGAGTGTTACAAACTGGAATTTGTAGCCCATTTTGCCCAACTCTTGCTGGAATTTGGCAATCGTCGCATCATCCAGCTTTTTCTTCCAGTTGAACGAAGGCGAGCAGTTGTAAGCGAGCAGTTTGCCTGGGAACTTGGCATGGATGGCTGCAGCAAACTCACGTGCTTCCTCGATGTTAGGCTCCGAAGTTTCGCACCATACCAGGTCTGCGTACGGAGCGTAAGCAAGGCCTCTCGCAATAGCCTGTTCGAGTCCCGCATCAGTACGGTAGAACCCTTCTGGCGTGCGTTCCCCTCTGATAAATCGTTGATCGTATGGATCGACATCGCTTGTGATCAAATCGGCCGCATTTGCATCTGTGCGAGCAACCAGTACGGTTGGCACTCCCATTACGTCGGCTGCAAACCTTGCAGCAATCAGGTTTTTCACAGATGTCTGTGTTGGAAGCAATACTTTTCCTCCCAAGTGTCCGCATTTTTTCTCAGAAGACAATTGATCCTCAAAGTGTACGCCGGAAGCGCCTGCTTCGATCATTGCTTTCATCAGCTCGAATACGTTGAGCTGACCGCCAAAACCTGCTTCAGCATCGGCTACGATCGGTGCGAACCAGTACGTATCACCTTTGCCTTCCATCGTTTGAATCTGATCGGCTCTCTGCAATGCCTGGTTGATGCGTTTTACGACAGCAGGCACGCTGTTCGCAGGATACAAGCTTTGGTCTGGGTACATATGTCCGGATAGGTTCGCATCTGCTGCAACTTGCCAGCCGCTCAGATAAATCGCTTTGAGCCCAGCTCTTACTTGTTGCATAGCCTGATTTCCTGTCAGTGCTCCCAGTGCATTTACATAATCTTCATTGTTAAGTAAGTTCCAAAGGCGCTCTGCTCCCACTCGAGCCAGCGTATGTTCAATTTGCAGTGATCCACGCAGGCGGACTACATCTTCCGCAGTATACGGGCGTGTAATTCCCTTCCAGCGATCAGCTTTCCAGCTTTCTTCCAATTGTCTTACTTGTTCTTCTCTTGTCATACGGTTTCATCCCTCTCCATATTGTTTTTTTCTATTCAAAATGCTTGTAACCTGGTATTGTGAGAAACTCTGAGAACTCATCTTCCTGAATCAAATTGGTAAACAGTTGGGTAGCAAGCGCAAATTTACTCGCTTCGAATGCCTGTTCACCGATTTGCTGTTTGATCTTGTCTAATTCTTCCCGGATGATCTGCTGGACCAATTCCAGTGTGATTTTACGACCATCTTGCAGCTCACCTTTGGGATGACGAATCCATTGCCATACTTGTGCCCGGGAGATTTCAGCCGTTGCTGCATCTTCCATTAGATTGAATATTGGGACAGCTCCAGATCCACGCAACCATGCTTCGATGTACTGGATACCGACGCTGACATTGGTTCGAACTCCCTCTTCCGTGATGACTCCCTCGGGGACAGCAAGCAAATCTTGAGCTGTTACATGTACGTCTTCTCTCTTGCGATGGATTTGGTTGGCAGTAGGCATGTGCTCGTCAAACACCTCGAGAGCAATTGGAACCAGCCCAGGGTGAGCTACCCATGTTCCATCATGACCGTTCTTTGCTTCCCTTTCCTTGTCTGCTCTCACTTTGTTCATCGCCACTTCATTGGCTTCAGGGTGATTTCTTATCGGTATTTGTGCTGCCATACCACCCATTGCGTGAGTGTTGCGCCGATGACAGGTTTGGATGGTGAGTTCAGTATAGGCAGCCATGAAAGGTACAGTCATCGTCACTTGTGCTCGGTCTGGCAGGATGACGTCGTGGCGATTCCGCAGTTTTTTGATAAAACTGAAAATGTAATCCCACCGTCCGCAATTCAGTCCAGCACTGTGCTCTTTTAATTCATACAGGATTTCATTCATCTCAAAGGTGGCAAGAATGGTTTCAATTAGTACAGTTGCCTTGATTGTTCCTTGCGAGATTCCCAGTCGATGTTGTGCGTAGACAAACACATCGTTCCACAATCTCGCTTCCAGATGACCCTCCAGCTTCGGCAAGTAAAAGTAAGGACCGGACCCTCTCGCTACCAATTCTTTGGCATTATGGAAAAAATACAGGCCAAAATCAAACAAACTTCCCGAAACCGGTTTCCCGTCAACCAGCATATGCTTTTCTTCCAGATGCCAACCTCGAGGGCGAACGAGAAGTGTGGCAATTTGGTCGTTTAAAGCGTACTGCTTGCCTTCCGGGCTTGTGTAATCAATAGTGCGGCGAATGGCATCACGCAGATTAATTTGACCTTGAATCGAGTTCTCCCAGGTAGGCGAGTTGGCATCCTCGAAGTCAGCCATGAACGCCTTGGCGCCAGAATTGAAAGCGTTGATTACCATTTTGCGATCCCCGGAAGGCCCTGTAATCTCTACACGGCGATCCTGCAAATCTTGTGGCACGGGAGCAACTGTCCATTCACTATTGCGAATCTGCTCTGTCTCCGGAAGAAAATCCGGCAATCTTCCCTCGTCAATCTCTTTTTGTCTTTGTGTTCTTTTCGCAAGAAGCTCTTCTCGATACAGACCAAAAATTCGCTGCAGGCGAGTGACAAAATCAACGGCATCTGGTGTCAATATTTCAGCGTATTCCGTCGGTATGGGTGTTACAAATTCAACACCTACGGGATACTTTTTGATAGCAGAAGGCATGGTAGCGGTATTCCCTCCTCTCGTTTAACAGGTAACTCCTATCTTTCTATTATGCAACAGTTATAAGTTTACGTTTTGTATTATAATACAGATATTTTCGAATTGACAACAATTTTCTGACATTTATTTCACTTTTTCAGCAAATAGGTTTGCCAAATATCTGCGTGCTGCTTCTGGGCTGGACAGTGCCTTATCCTCACGCTCTTTGTCTTTTTGCAGTTTGATGATTGCTAGTTGCAGCACTTCTTCCGTTCTTGCTTTTGGAATAACAATTACCCCATCAGCATCACCTACGACGAGATCACCAGGGTGTACTACAACACCGCCGCATGATATCGGCACATTCGTCTCCCCAGCACCGGATTTTCCGCTTGCTGCAATGGTACTGCCTTTACAAAATACCGGAAAATTCAGCTCTTTGATGCCACGAATGTCCCGTACAACCCCATCGATCACTACACCCTGTATGCCTAGAATCTGTGCAAGACCGATGACGAAATCTCCGCAAACCGCATTATATTCATATCCTTTTGCATCGATAACGAGGACATCACCAGGCTCTGCTTCATAGATCGCACGCAAAACCATCAGGTTGTCTGCGGCTCTTACCTTGACTGTGAATGCCTTGCCTCTTACTTTGAACTTCTCGTGGATTGGTTTGATCGAAGGATCCAGATTGTTCAACCCACCCAGTGCATCAGACAAGCAAGTAGTTGGTATGCATCTTGTTTTTGTTTGCTCGACCATTCATATGCACCTCCTCTGTTCTAGTCAACATTACCTGTGCCACCACAAGTAATACAAAAAACATGACCGTCTCCCAGACAATTCGCACAAGTCTCTGCATGCTGGTCGTACCCTGTTCCCAGGCAATGTGGGCAGTTTCTTTCACCGTGTCCTTCACAACGTTGGCAATTCATTTTTTCATTCCTCCCTATCCAATTTGGCTGTAGAATATTTCTCTCCCGCTTCTGTACTAATACATTATCTATCGTTTGATAGTTATTATATAACAGCGTTTCAGGGGGATCAATATCCTTTTTCTATTTTTTTGCAATTTGGGCTTGACTGGTGCCTATGCTGCTATCGATTTTTTCAATTGCACCTATCGATTCTTTTGTTTTTACAAGCATCACCGTATCCGCTACTATTGTTCTATGATTCGAAATATCCAGACTACATAATGGGCAAGGAGTGAATGAAATGACAGTTGATACAAACCAATCCCACCAACCCTCAAACAGGCGAATGCACTACGCCTGGGTGGTAGCGATACTTACATTTTTCATCCTGTTAATCGGTGCAGGTATTCGTTCGACTCCTGGTGTCTTGATGGTTCCACTTGAACAGGAATTTGGCTGGACTCGGTCAACGATATCATTCGCTTTGGCAATCAACCTTTTGTTATACGGGCTGGTTGGTCCCTTCGCCGCAGCATTCATGGAGCGATTCGGCATCAGGCGTGTCACACTGGTTGCACTTTCGCTTCTCTTTATCGGGGTTTCGCTTACGACCTTCATTCATATGTCCTGGCAGCTTACTTTACTGTGGGGCGTAGTCGTTGGACTTGGAACCGGCTGTACAGCATCTGTCCTGGGAGCTGTTATCGCCAATCGCTGGTTTGTAGCCAAACGTGGACTGGTCGTTGGTATCTTGACAGCGAGTGGAGCTACTGGTCAACTGGTGTTCTTGCCGTTGTTGGCACATTTGGCAGTTACCTATGGCTGGCGTTCGGCATCCTGGACTACGGCCATCGCAGCTTTGCTGATCCTGCCATTTGTTGCGTTGTTGTTGCGGGATCGCCCGAGCGACAAAGGAATTTTGCCTTATGGTGCAACAGAACCTGCCCCGGATGAAGGCCGCTCCAAAAATAACCCTTTTAAAGCTGCATTCCATGGACTCCGATTAGGTTCACGCTCAGTCGACTTCTGGTTGCTTGCCTTCAGTTTTTTCGTTTGCGGACTTTCAACGAATGGACTAATTGGAACTCATTTCATCCCTGCCTGTATTGAACACGGCATACCGGAAGTAACTGCTGCAAGTCTGTTGGCATTAATCGGAATCTTCGACATCATTGGAACCACTGCTTCCGGCTGGCTGTCCGATCGGCTCAACAATCGTTGGCTTTTATTCTGGTATTATGGTCTGCGCGGGTTGTCTCTCTTGTTGTTACCATCCGCACTGAACTCATCACATTTCAGTTTAGGGTTATTCATCGTCTTTTATGGCTTGGATTGGGTAGCAACTGTTCCACCGACAGTACGCCTCACAACGGATATTTTCGGAAAACAACACGCAGGGATTCTGTTTGGCTGGATTCTCGCTGCCCACCAATTGGGTGCTGCTGTAGCTGCTTATGGTGGTGGTGCGCTCCATACCATGTTAGGCAGTTATACCTTTACTTTCTTCACAGCAGGGATCTTTTGTATAATCGCAGCCGGTATCGTTATGCGAATTGGGAAAAATCAAAAGCTGAGCGTCAGCCTTCCAAACTAAAGGGAAAGTGTGGATTATTTATATTTTTTTACATTTCCTTTGTGTAAAAAAGCTTGCTAAAACTAATGGAAATAGAGTAGGATGTAGTTACTGTTTTTTTAGGCAATTGCCTAAATTCCAATGAAAAGGGTGACCATTAAGACAATGATCTTCTAATCCTCATCTCACGTAAAACATTCGTCTCATAACGAAAATGTTTCTGGATAGGATTAGTGCGCTCTTTTTCACATGGAACAATAAAGACAGCCTTGTTTCTGTGAAAAACGTCTCGACGTTTTTCATAAAAAGTGGATGTGACCGCTTGCGGTCAACAAAACGGTCATGACCGTTTTGTTTGTCTTTATTTTTTCCCTTCGACTGCCACCTCCTATCCAGATAATGGATAAGGAGGTTTTTTATTTTGAGAGACAATACGAATAGCAGGGATACTGAAAATCTTGAAGTAACCAAGGAGGACGTAATGACTGCCACATCCCCAAAAGTATCCATGGGATCATTGTTCCGCAATCAAGTAATTCGAACCATACTGATGTCTGTCTTTTTCCTGCAAATTGGGATCTGGGTACGTAACTACTCGATCCTGCTCTATGTGATGGAACAAACCAATGAAGATCCAGTTGCTGTTTCGCTCATTTCTGTTGCGGAGTTCGCTCCAATCTTTTTATTCTCGTTTATCGGTGGTACATTCGCTGATCGCTGGCGCCCCAAACGCACAATGATCTGGTGTGACATCCTCAGTGCTGTTTCCATCTTCGTCGTGCTCTTGACCTTCATCTTCGGAAGCTGGAAGGCAGTCTTTTTCGCAACGCTGGTCTCGTCCATCCTTTCTCAGTTCTCCCAGCCATCCGGGATGAAGCTGTTCAAGCTGCATGTTGCTGAAGAACTGATCCAAATGGGGATGTCGATGTATCAAACGCTGTTTGCGGTATTTATGATTCTGGGGCCGATTATCGGGACTTTTGTCTTCCAGCATTATGGTATCAACGTAGCCATTGGCGTGATGGGAGTGGCCTTCCTGGTCTCTGCTGCCATCTTAGTCCTTCTTCCACCCGATCGTGACACGGAAGAACAGAAAGAGAAAACTACGTTGTGGCAAGAAATGAAAGCAGGATTTGCTTACGTGCTAGACAATCGAGCTTTGATTGCACTAGGTGGCTGTTTTGCAGCAGCAGGCCTAGCCATTGGGCTTACTCAGCCGTTAACAGTATTTCTCGTAACGGAACGTTTAGGGTTGCCTAAGGAACAACTTCAGTGGCTGATGGCAACCTTCGGAGTGGCCATGATCCTCGGTGGTGGCTTGACGATGGGGTTAGCAAGAAAAACCTCTCCACTCAAACTGCTGATTTTGGGGATGTCGGTGAGTGCATTGGGATTCCTGATCATGGGACTGTCTACTCAGTTGTGGATAACGCTCGTGGCAGAATTTATTTGCGGCCTCGTCATGCCATGTATTCATATCGGTATCAATACGATGATCTTGCAAAATACTACTTCCGATTTTGTAGGGCGTGTTAACGGAATCTTGACACCTCTGTTTATGGGAACCATGGTGTTGTCGATGACAGGCGCAGGCTGGCTGAAGGAAATGTTCTCACTTGTTGGGATCTTTGAGCTTGCAACCGTGATGTTTGTCATCGGAGTCATCGTGATGTTGCCTTTGTTAAAGCACAAACCATCAGACGGTCAGAAGCTAAAAGAAGCTGTGGGCTCCGAGTAAAAATTCAAATAGCACAGTAAGATCATTCGTCATAAGATAGAGCGATCCCTCAAACCGCATCTTCGGTGAAAGGAGGAGTTCTAATTGACGACACTGTATCTTACTCCCAGAGCATGGAAACAAATCGACCAAGCGGTTCGCAAACAACCCACGATCGAAACGGGCGGCATTCTGATGGGCTTTGAGACACCAGAGGGGGATTGGGTTGTTGGCTATGCCAGTGAACCTGGACCTAGGGCAGTTCAAACACGAAATGCTGTTCTATTTGATGATTCTCACCTTAAGAGACTCGCAAAAAGGGTTCGCCTTAAAACTGCCGGCAGACTTCACTATATCGGAGACTGGCATAGCCATACCATTCGGAGACTTGCTCCCAGTCGAAGCGATCGGGAAACCGTGTACCATAAAAGCACCAATAAGGTTTACACCTCAGCTTCACCGGTGATGTTAATCGTTGGTCTGAACAAGCGTAATGATCTTGTTGCTCGTGCTTTTATTCTCTCCGGTAAGTTTCGGGAAGTGGATCAGATTGAAATTTATCAGAAGCCAGTGAGACGACGACTCTTTTGAACAACTGTGTCGCTTTGTGAGAAGCGTGGGCAGGGAGATTCTCCATGACAACTGCAATCGCATATTTGGGTTTATCCACAGGAGTAAACCCGGCAAACCATTGATGATCGACGTTCTGCCCAGCCGATATGGTCTGGGCAGTTCCGCTTTTTCCAGCGACTTCCCAAGGCAAGCCCTGAAGCGCTTCTCCCGTTCCCTCACCAACAACATTGGCGAGAAAAGTGGTCAGCTTTTTGGCTGTGAGCCTGTCTATACCTGCTGCAGCAAGTGGTTGTCGGGAAAAGTGGTGAAAGGTTATACCATTCCGATACGTTATTTCTGACACGAGCCGTACTTGTTGCGCTTGGCCTTGTCTGGCAATTGTCGCCATCATATTGGCAGCTTGCAGGGGCGTCATCCGAACATCACGTTGTCCAATCGCTGACTGAATCAGTATCCCTTCGTCATCTTGTGAACTGTTCGCTGCAAAAACTCTCCCTTGTTCCTCTCCATCCAACTGCTTGAAATTCTCCAGCTTGTAGAGATGTTCTGTCGTCCAGCCGACCGGTACAGCCACCCCCATGCGTTTGGCATATTCATCGATTCGCGCGCCTCCTACTTTTTTGGCAATCTCCGCAAAAGCAATGTTGCATGATTGGGCAAACGCCTCTTGCATGGTAATATGTCCGTGCCCCTTTTTATTCCAACAGGAAAAACCATACTTGCCGTACTCACCCTCACAAAGAAACGTGTCATTCGGCGATACGACACCTTCACCTAATGCTGCAGCAGCAACAACAGTCTTAAAAACTGACCCGGGTGGTAGCTGGACATACGCATGATTGCGCCATGCACCATTGTTCACATCTACATGTGCCGGGTCATAGTCAGGTCTGCTCACCATGGCGATGACATCACTCGTCTCGGCATCGAGCACAACGATTGATCCCTCCCGCATCTTCATCTCATCTGCCACTCGTTCCAGTTCCTGTTGGATGGATTGATCGATCGTCGTGACCAAGGTAAGCGGGTAGAAAGCATTGTCATTTGCTTTATGTCTAATCTCTAGCCCACGTAGTGGATGGCCTTTTCCATCGACATAATACGAAAGACTGGATGGCTCGTTACCTTGTAAAAAACGGTCAAAACTTCGCTCCAATCCACTGGCACCAATCATTGATTCCAACGTGATCTGACCTGTGATGAGCTCTGTTTCGTATTTTTGCTTGATCAGTTCCGGATTTTGACTGACATAGCCAATCAGTTGTCTTGCGCCACCGTCCTGCTTGTATCTTTCAGTAACAGATAAAGCAAGGATTCCTGATATTTGCAGTTCATTGATATCTTTCGCCTGTTGCTCAGTTATTCTGATGATTTCTCCTTGTTCGTTTCGCAGCATGGAAGGCGTTTTCCCCTGCCGAATGGCTTTGGAGATGACTTCTTCTGGCTGATTGATGATCGAAGCCAGCTTTGTTACAGATTTGGTTCCTTCTATGCTGCCTCTTGCCAGCGGGAAAATGATCAGCCCTATCTGATTTTTGCCCGTCAACAGTACTCCGTTGCGATCGGTGATGTCTCCCCGCCCATGGTTCAGGATGATGGTTTGTTGTCTTTGTTTGACGGCATTCTTGACCAAATCGATGTCGTGCTCGGTAAAGTGATGGGTAAATCCAACTTGAATCCACCACAGGCGAAGCAGTAATCCTCCAAATAGAGCCGTAATAAGCAACAAAATGATAAAATGTCTTCGCTTAATTGATCGAATTAGTTGCAAAAGAGCGTCACCCCGCATTTCCTGATGGTCATCAGTTTTTCCATAATGTTGGGGTGATAAAACAAAAAAGCGCCACCGTGTGATCCACGATGACGCCTTCTTTATTCGATCTTATCCGCTTTGTTTTTCAGCTAAAATATCACGAATCTTGGTTGACAAAAGGTCTATGGCTACGAGATTAAACCCACCTTCTGGGACAATAACATCTGCATACCGTTTCGTCGGTTCAATAAATTGCAAATGCATGGGACGAACGATACCAAGGTATTGGTTCACGACTGAGTCTAATGAGCGTCCGCGTTCTTCCATATCACGTCGAATTCGTCTGACAATCCGGACGTCTGCATCCGTGTCTACGAAAACCTTGATGTCCATCATCTCTCGAATTCGCGGGTCTTCCAGAATTAACATACCTTCCAGAATAATTACGTTCTTGGGTTGAACCAGTATTTTTTCTTCCGCCCGGTTATGGACCTTGAAATCGTATACTGGTTTGTAAATTGCTTTGCCATTCAACAGCTCATGCAAGTGAGTGATCAACAGATCGTTGTCGAACGCAAACGGGTGATCGTAGTTGGTGAGACAGCGCTCTTCCATACTTAAATGGCTTTGATCCTTGTAGTAAGAATCCTGCTCAATCATGATCACGCTCTCGTCCTGAAATTGACGATATAACTCTCGTGCTACAGTGGTTTTGCCGGAACCGCTACCGCCGGCTACCCCAATTAATACGGGGTGACCCATGGTTTAAATCTCCTTCCTCATCATGTCGTAAGCCACTACTGGCTTATCGACCTTCACCTTTACTAATTGCATCGCATGGCGGGCAGCATCCAGTTCATTGCCAGCTTCATCCCAGATCTTGCCAATGGTTTGTTGGAAGAACGTATCAGGTCCAAAGAACTCTACCTTGGAACCCGGCTTGAAATGATTGCGTACTTGAACGGTTGCCAATCCCGTATCCTTATCGTAGTCTACCACAAGTCCAGCGAATTCGTAAGGTACTGGTTGATCAGGAATACCGAAGATTTGTTCCTCTGTACTTGGATTGCCATAGAAAAATCCGGTTGACAGTGTTCTCGGTGCCGATTTGTACACTTCATCAATCCACTCCTGCTTCATCTTGAAGTTAGAAGGATCTCTGAAATACTCATCAATAGCCAAACGGTAGGCACGGCTCACTGTTGCCACATAGTGAATGGACTTCATACGCCCTTCTACCTTGAGTGAATCAACTCCAGCCTCAATCATATCAGCAATGTACGGTAGCATGCTGAGATCTTTCGGAGACATCGTGTACTGTTCTTCACCCTCTTCAAAGAGTGGTGTTCCTTTGGCCTCATGTGCCTCGAAATCAAACCCGTCCTCGAACAAATCATACTTCCAACGACAGGACTGAGCACATCCACCACGGTTAGAATCACGCATCGCCATATGGTTGGAGAGCACACAGCGTCCAGAGTAAGCAATACACATCGCACCATGGATAAATGCTTCAATCTCTACGTCTACTTTATCCTTGATCTCACGGATTTCACGCATGGAAACCTCACGAGCCAGCACGATACGAGAGATCCCTTCGTCCTTCCAGAACTTCACCGATTTCCAGTTGGTAGTCGATGCTTGTGTACTCAAGTGCACTTCCAGATTGGGAGCCGCTTTTTTGCTGGCTTGAATCAAGGCAGGATCGGCAACAATGACGGCGTCAATCCCGATATTGTAAAGCTCTTTGAAGTACTCTTGCATGCCACCCAAATCTTCATTGTGGGCAATGATGTTGGCTGCTACAAATACTTTGGCATTGCGGTCATGAGCGAACTTCACACCTTCTCGCATCTGGTCATAGCTGAAGTTATCAGCGTTGGCACGTAACGAGTAGGATTGTCCACCAATAAATACAGCATCCGCCCCATAGCGAATAGCGAATTGTAATTTTTCAAGATTACCTGCAGGTGCAAGCAATTCCGGTTTTTGTGTGATTATCTTTTTGCCAGATGTTGAAGGAGTCAAGATGGTTGACATTCCTTTCACCTCACTTCTTAGGATGTTTGATATGGAATCGGTGGTTTATAGTAGAACCCGGTATTTAGAGGTCGTTCCTTTGGTTGAATTTCTTCGATCGCTTCCAGGAAAGAAAACGCCTGATCCCGATAAGCATCGATATCCTCAACACATAGATCAAGTGCTTGTCGATACAGTTTTGTAACAGCGATAGTATACTCGTCAGGCTTTAATACACCTTCGATTTTTAAGCTGTCAATTCCGCCTGTTACGAAATCCTCCAGGCCATCAATCATGCAAATATCTTCTGCACTAAAGATATGTGTACCATGCTTGTCTTCGTAAACAGGGTAATTAATCGTATGGCGCTTCTCTTCTTTGATAAACAGCTTACGTTCCATTCCCGTAGATTCTTGCTCAATATCTCTTCCCTGATAGCCAAAGTAGGCTGAGACCAGATCACGCCTGGATTGGAAGATGCAGGTAGCCCCGTGAACTTGCGCCTGAATTTCGATAGGTGAGTTCTCACGATTTTCGATCGTCTCATCAATCGTCAACTCACGGGCAAGAACTGCTCGAGATGCACCTTTCGAAGCCCAGTAGGAAATTGTATCAAAGTTGGTTGAGAGCATTTCCATACTCCAGTGAAGCTTGAGATTCGGAGCCACTTCCCTTGCTGTGATGAGAACCGATGGATCACCGAAAACAATCGCATCCACTCCGATTTTTTCCAGATGAATCAAAAAATCATCCAGTTCATCCAACTCTTCGTTATGCAAAAGCGTATTCACATTGACATACACTTTGACGCCTCGTTCATGAGCGATAGCCACTGTTTGTTCGATTTCTTCTATGGTAAATGGTCCAGCATTGCGCAGCCCGTAGCGAGCCTCACCGATGCTCAGTGCATCCGCTCCCGCTTCAATCAATGGGAATACACTTGAAAAGCTGCCTGCTGAAACCAAAAGCTCAGGTTTCTTCACGTACATCCGACCCTTTCTATCTCTTAATACTAAATGAAAAACATCTCGATGTTTTTCATAAAACTTAGTTCACCGTTTGCGGTCAGCTACAGACAGTCACGACCGTTTATAACTAAGTGAAAAACGTCTCGACGTTTTTCATAAAACTTAGATGCATCGCTTGCGATCAGCTATAAGCGGTCACGACCGTTTATAGCTGATCGCAATTCCGTCACCGATGGGCACAATCGAAGTATCCAACTCCGAGTGATTCATCAACAACTGATTGTATTGATTAATTTTCTCCACCAGTGGACGTTGTCGTTTGTTACATTCATCAGGTGTGGCGACAAGTCCCCGAAACAATACGTTATCACTGATAATTAATCCACCTGGCACAAGTAAAGGCAGATACAACTCCAAAAACGCACGATACTGTCCCTTGGCGGCATCGATAAACAGGCAATCAAATTGATAGCTATTTGGTAAACCCCTGGTCGCATCCCCTTCGATCAACTCGATTCGGTCCGCAACACCAGCCTCAACAAAATTTTTTCTAGCTTGGCTAATTCGGTCCTCATCCATTTCCATTGTTACGATGGATGCTTCTGGAGCGGCTTCTGCCAACCAGATCGTCGAGTATCCGATCGCCGTTCCTACCTCTAGGATTCTCTTTGGACGATGAGTTAATAAGAGCAGCCTCATCATTTGAGCACTGGGTAGCTGCACAATGGGAATACCCTCCTCATGTGCCTGTTGTTCCAGGCGCATAAGAAGGGGGGAACGTTCGGGAATTAATGAATGAAGATAATCTTCGATAACTGGATTGGTAATCATCCGTAATTTAGCTCCTCATTGCAATAACGATTTATTATATCACATTTTCAACATACAAAGATTGTTTTCTACCAATTTCCACGACTTTTTGCGTCTCTGGCCATGTGCTCTTCCAACGTTTTGGAGAAAAAGTGCTGGGACGATCCATCTTTCTTTGTTACAAAGAAAAAGAAATCATGTTTCGCCGGTTGAACGACTGCAGCGAGTGACGCTCTACCTGGACTCGCAATTGGACCGGGCGGCAGCCCTGGATTCAGGTAGGTGTTATACGGACTTTCGATTTTCAGGTCATCAAAGGTAATGCGATCCCTCTGTTTTCCCAATATGAATTGAACAGTCGCACAGGATTGTAGCATCCAGTTATCACGAATGCGATTGAAAAAGACACCCGCAACCACTGGTCGTTCTTCATCCACGACAACTTCACGTTCTACAATCGATGCCAACGTAACTGCCTCGTCAAGGCTGAGGTCTCGTTTTTGCAGTTGCGTAATCCACTCGGGCTTCACTTCTTTTTGGAATTGCGAGAGCATCTTGGCGATGACCTCATGTTCACTCGCACCTTTTTTCACTTCGTATGTTTCTGGAAATAAATAACCTTCTAAGCGATATTTTCGCCCTTCTTTGACCGGGATAGACTTCACAAATGCATAATCGCTAAAATCTCCCTTGTTCACCTCTTGGAGGAACTTCTCTTTGTTTACAATTCCCTTGTCAGCCAGTCCTTTAGCGATCTGTTCTACATTCCAGCCCTCAGGAATAGTGAATCGGGTCGTTTGCATAACAACCTCTCCAGAAGCCATGGACTCCAAAAGCGTGTCTAGAGATTGTCCTCTTTGAAAATGATAATTTCCCGCTTGCAAGCGATTGCCAACATCTTTTGTACGTACATACAAGCTGAAAAGCGCTGCATTTTTAATAAGCCCTTCCTTTTGAAGGATATCACCGATCTCACGTACGGATGAACCCGACGGAATGGTTACATTGACTGGGGTAGAACCACTTGCTGCTGGTGCCTGAAGTTGTGAATATACATAAGAAGCTGAAATTCCTACGACGAGTAGTAACAGCAGTATTCCCCACAACATGAGCTTAATTGGGCGATTTCTTCTTTTATTCTTGGTAATTTGCATCGGGGTTTTCTCCCGTTCTTTCTTTACTTGGTTCAAAGGGTGAGCCTCCTCTTCCATCCATCGTTTCCCAATTGTATATCCAGTTCAAATAAGGAGGAAGTTTGTCCGATGTTCTGACATTTTAGCTCCTCGAACTGGTTGCATCTTACCTATTTTACCTTTCTTCTTGTGGAGGCTCAACCAAATAAATATAAAAAAGACCCACTCTAAATGGGTCTCATAACTAGCTATCAATTTTTGATTGCGAAATCGTTTATATATTTACGTATTAGTATCCGTACACCATCGCTTCTTCATCAAACCATTTCACTCGTACAGCCTCATCATTAAAGGTAATTTCCTGATCTCCCAATTTCAACGAATGACGCTCCTGCTCACACTCTTGGAATTCATAGAACGGGATGGATTCAATCATCTTCACGTCGCCTGATGCAAACACTACGACAACTGTACCCATTTCTTCTGCAGCGACCTGTTCCTCGACTACTTCCCGTTCGATTACCATTTTCATGATTTTCATCTCCTATAATTTCTCATCTAAACTTTATTTGAAAATTACTTACACCCCTATTCTACGAGAAAAATTTGTTTTAAGAACCATGGAAATATGGATAAATCGTTAATAAACCGTGAAAAGTATGTCACATATGTAAATTGTGCTATACCAAAATTAACAATATTCTGTCTTCAAGCGCTTACATGTAAAATTGCTGAAAAATGCTGATAAAATGAGCATTTCTAAAGTTCAATCATCCAGAATTGCCTGTCAATAACGGGAGAATATGTGTAGCGCTTTCATAATTTGATTCTGTTGAAAAGCCCATGGAACGATATAGTCTGTCTGCTTCCGGATTGTTTGTGCGTAAAGTAAGTTCAAGGTAATATTCCTTTGCTTCATAGATGATTTGGGAGACTAACGCTCTGGCTATCCTCTGTTTTCGAAACTCCTTAGCTACATACAAATGTCTGACACGTCCGATTGTTGACTGTTTCTCGTAGGGATCTTGATTCAATCCGCAGATTCCAACAATATTATGATCGAAACGTGCGACATAAAGCGCCTCTCCTCGCTTGTCAAATCGATTCTGTCCTGTGACATACTCATCCTGCAGCTTTGTCATAAAAGTAAATCCCTCAAGTGTGCACTCGTCGATGAGATGCTTGATTTCTTCAATGGTTAGATTATTCACCCGCAAAATTTGAAATGTGCTCACTGATACTCCCCCTGTTTTCTGAGTTCAAGTTTTGGAACTCACCTTTTCATACAAGTACCAGATAAAATGAAAAAGCATGTGACAGGAAATTGCGGCCAACAAGCCATACTTCCAGAAAAGCCAACCGCAACAAATCCCTACAAACATATTGGCAAAAATAACATATGTTCGCAAAACAGGAGTCAGCTTATCTACGATCTGGTATGCTCCTGGGAGATGAAATAATGCAAATAAGAGAGAACTAATAAGAATGGCAATCCAATAAGTAAGATCGATTCTACCGATCAAAAAACTGGTCGCCCAAACCAAAATGCTCACTACACCCCAGCGAAAAATAACTTCTTCAACGACCCCACCATAAAAAATCCGAGGCATTATTCCCAATTCTTTTCTCACCGTATCAATTCGTTTAATTGTGTCTTTTTCCGTGTGTTTTACGATATAGCCGTAATAGTACAGCAAATGAATCAATGCACAAACAAATCCGATAAGCAAAACAGTAGAATTGACTTCAGAAAAACTCGGTTTTTTAAAACCAGCATCATCATAAGTCCATGCTCCCGCTAAAGCAAAGGGGGTTACCATGATGAGATGAGTGATAAAGCTTACAGAAAACGGTATTTCTTCCTCTTCTGGTTTTAATAGTTTAACAATTTTTGATTCTCTCCATGCCATGAATAGTATCCCAGGTAGCACCATTCCCATCATAAGTAAAAACGTCAACCAATCCATACAAAGCACTCCTTGTTCATGAAAAAAGAGAGGAGACTATCTCCTCTCTCTTTTTTCAGTCCAACTTACATTTCGTCATTCTCTAATTCGGCAATCAGAGTCTCAAACGTTGCTTCTACCTGTTCCCATTCTTCGTCATCCTCAATTGGAGAGAGGGTATCTGTACCGTCATAGCGCAGGAAGTGAACTTCGTACTCTTCTTGTTCTTCCTGATCAACTGGTACTAATACCAGGTAGGATCGTTCTTCAATATCAAAAATGTACATAATACGGAAATCGCGTGTATTATCGTCTCCGTCTTCCGAAAGGGCAATAACTTCCCCAACCTCAAACTCATTTACCATTTCGTCACTCATGATTGATTCACCTCGACTTGGCATCCAAATATCCCTGCAGGATGAAAGTGGCCGCCATTTTATCTATTACTTGTTTGCGTTTCTGTCTGCTTACATCGGCTGCGATCAACATCTTCTCTGCAGCCATGGTGGTTAACCGTTCATCCCACATGTGCACAGGCAGGGAGGTTTGCTCTGCCACTTGAGCCGCAAATGCTTGACAGCTCTCTCCCCGATGTCCAATCGAGCCATTCATATTCTTGGGCAGTCCGACAACGATCTCTTCAACCTGGTACTGTTGGATCAGTTCTTTTAACCGGATGAAGTCTTTTTCTTTTGATTGCCGTCTAATGGTTTCGACACCTTGGGCAGTCCAACCCATCTCATCACTGACAGCAACCCCGATCGTTTTCTCCCCGTAATCTAATCCGAGTATCCGCATCTACAGCTCCTTAAGACTGACGGTTAGTGGAGAGGTATACCTTCACCAACTCTTCAATAACACGGTCACGCTCTATCTTTCCAATCAAGCTGCGTGCATTGTTATGGCGTGGAATGAAAGCAGGATCCCCAGAAAGTAGATACCCTACAATTTGCGTGATAGGATTATAACCCTTCTCCTGAAGAGCATCGTAGACAACGGTTAATGTCTCCTTCACTTCGGATTCATTTGTCTCTCTAGGTACCGTAAACTTCATGGTATTGTCCATAGAACTCATCACCAACACCTCG
>NZ_JBNCMT010000019.1:0-105395 GCF_049846925.1 Brevibacillus nigriterrae | reverse complement strand
ATTCTAAACTGCAAAACAATTCACTTGGCTAGTGTTTTGATTCACTATAAAACGCTTTATTGTTCAGTTTTCAAAGAGCATTTAGTTTATTCATCAACCTTCTCGCTTGAGAGGCAGGTTTATAATATATCATGTTAAATCTATTAATGCAACCCGCATTTTTTGGAAAGTTGACCGAGCGTTAAAGTAAGTTATTCAACGGCCGGAACACTAATATATCACATCGAATCCACGTAATTCAACCCACAACATTTGGAAATTTTACATATCTACTAAACAACATCTGACAAGCAGAATATTAATTTATCATAAATGTAATCCACTCTCAAATGCAGCTATTGGAAAACTATCAAAAATAGACCCGCAGTTACATAGCGGGTCACTCAAATACGCTAATACGAATAGATTACTTTCAATTTCATCTTTATCTATTATGGTTTTCTTGAATCTTGAATCATGTCCTCAATAAGTTCGCCAGCAGCAATTTGCTCAGCAGTGTTTTGTAAATCTTTCAGAGGATAGATAATTTTCCTGATCATAACGTATAAAATGGCTATGGCTATCGCTGCTACAACGGCGATAATCAAAACCATTAGTGGCAAGTTCCCAATAATAATCCTCTCTCCAATCGTATCAACTTGATCCAGATACCAATCATTTTCTAATTGATGAAACTGCATCGGTTCCCTTTTATGAAACTATATCGACGACCACTATTTTACCCTCTATTCAATAGAATGAATCGTTAAAAATCGACTCTTTGTGAAATTCTTATGTCAAGAAAACCCCTTTCAATCTCTTGCTATCTCCATGAAATAATGGCAATCGGGAGAAAAAAGAGCTTTTTCTATGAATTTGCCAAGCACATATTGGGTAAGACTTTAATAGTCAATGGACATACTACATTTGTTTGTAAAAATTTCTTTCACAAGGAGCGATAGCATTTGAAACGCATAGAGTGGAAAAACATCTTTTTGGCAGTGATGATTGGTTCACTTGTTGGCACTGGAGTTATCTATGCCACACCTCATCTTTCTGCAATCGGAGAGAAAGCACCTATTAGTACTCTTACTGCAAAATTGTACAATGCCAATGGTCAAAATATAGGTGCCGTTACTTTATCGAATACAGACACAGGTGTAAAACTGCAAGTCTCTGCCTCACATTTGTCCCCAGGTAAGCACGGGATACATATTCATCAAAAAGCATTTACTGACTTTGATTTCTCAACAGCAGGTGAACATTTCAATCCTTATGGTAAAAATCACGGCTTGAAAAATCCAGAAGGGCCTCACCTCGGTGACATGCCAAACCTTGAGGTTAATCAAGACGGAACGGCTAATGCTGAATTACTAATCGAAGGTGCCAATTTAATAAAAGGAGATAAGAACTCACTTCTCGGCAAATCCGTTATTATCCACGCAAAAGAAGATGATCAAATAACGGATCCAGCAGGCAATTCCGGAGATCGTGTCGCTGGTGCGAACATTCCCGAGTAATTAGAGCAGCACAGAAAAAAAGAGAGCCATTCCGCTCTCTTTTTTCATTCGGCTATTTATTCCGTTCATAGATCAGTCGGAGACCTTTTAGCGTCAAATTCGGATCTACAATGTCAATACAGTTTGTTTCATTTGAGACCAGAGAAGCTAAACCCCCCGTCGCAACAACGATTGGTTCGACCTTGGACTCTCCCTTGATCCGACGCACGATTCCTTCTACCTGTCCAACAAACCCATAATATATCCCCGACTGCATGGCAGCTACCGTGTTGCGCCCTACGACACTAGGAGGCTTTGCAATCTCAATACGAGGGAGCTTGGCTGCCCGACTATACAAGGCCTCCGTAGAAATTCCGATCCCAGGTGCAATCGAACCGCCCCAATACTGCGCCTGTTCATCGACAAAACAAAAAGTAGTAGCCGTACCGAAATCAACAATAATCAAGGGTGATCCATAATAGTGAATCGCAGCTACCGCATTGACAATCCGGTCTGCACCGACTTCACGAGGATATTCATACTTGATATTCAGTCCGGTTTTGATTCCTGGGCCAATGACCAACGGTTTCTTGTGAAAGTACTTGCTGCACATTCTTTCAATAGCAAAATTAATAGGGGGCACAACAGAAGAAACGATGACACCCTCCACTTGTTTGAACGTAAGACCAACACTTTCAAACAAGCTGCGGATCAACATACCGTACTCGTCTTCCGTCTTGTTCCGATCAGTTGCCACTCTCCAATGAAAACGCAGTTCTTCCTCTTCATACATGCCAAGAACGATGTTGGTATTTCCGATATCAATCACCAATAGCATCGGTTTATCCCCTTCTTATCTCTTCCGTTGATTGAGATCAAGACTAATATCAAGCGCTTTAACAGAATGGGTAAGTGCTCCAACGGAAATGACATCAACACCCGTCTCTGCGATAGAGCGTATGGTCTCAAGGTTTACCCCGCCGGAAGCTTCTACGATTGCTCTGCCAGCGATAAATTGAACCGCTTCTCTCATTTGATCCGGTGACATGTTGTCCAGCATAATAATATCCGCTTTTGCAGACACTGCTTCTTCTACCTGAGCCAACGATTCTGTCTCTACTTCAATTTTCATGGTATGAGGAATGGCTGCACGTGCTGCTTCTACTGCCTGAGTGATGCCACCCGCTCCTTTAATATGATTATCTTTGATCATGACTGCATCATATAGCGCATACCGATGATTATGTCCGCCACCAACAGTAACAGCGTATTTCTCGATCAAGCGCAGACCTGGCGTTGTTTTACGTGTGTCTACTACCCTAGCCTTGGTTCCCTCGATTTCTTTGACAAATTCACTTGTACGGGTAGCAATTCCTGATAGACGCTGCAAGAGATTAAGCGCCAACCGTTCGCCGCTTAATATGGATTGAACCGATCCTGTAACTTCAGCAATGGCTTGCCCTTTTGTAACAACCGCTCCTTCTTCCACTTTAGCAACAAAACCCAACGAAGGATCGATGACCTCGAAAACTAATTCCGCAATCGGCAATCCAGCAACTACACCCTCTTCTTTTGCATAGAGAATGCCTACTCCTTGCTCGGCCACCGGAATTGTACTTGTCGTTGTAATATCGCCAAAACCGATATCTTCATCTAACCATTCCTCGATTTTTCGTCGAAGCTCCCGTTTACTCCACATCGGATTGATCACTTTCCTCTCGTACACCGAATTGAATTGATTGTAATGAGTGTTTTCGCCAGACCAGATCATCCCGATTCGGGAAATCTTCACGATAATGACCGCCACGACTCTCTTCACGCAGCAAAGCCGCTCGAGTAGTCAACATGGCAGCAGTCAACAAATTGAGATACTCGAATGCTTCTCGATCCCGATAGTTGCAGTTAAAGAACTTCTGCATCTTTTCCAGCTCGCTGATAGCTTTGAGTAAACTTTTTTCATGGCGCTTTAAGCTGACATATCGAAGCATCAGCTTTTGTAATTTTACTCGCTCCTGTTTCGTACTACGGGCCTTGCCGTCTTTGCTGTGTTTGGATTGTACCTGGCCGATGTCGGCTAATGGTGCCAAACGCTTGATTCGCTCCGCAATGCGATGTCCAAACACAACTGCTTCTGACAAGGAGTTGCTCGCCAGACGATTCGCCCCATGCACACCCGTACATGAAACTTCTCCACAGGCAAACAAACGTGCCGTACTGGTTTCACCATGCAGGTCAGTTTTTACTCCACCCATAATGTAATGACAAGCAGGAGCTACCGGAATCCAGTCGGTTACCATATCTAGTCCGTATTCCAAGCACTTATTATAAATTGTCGGAAAGCGATGTTTGATCAATTCTTCTGTTTCATGAGTGATGTCCAAATAGACATAGGAAGAATGAGTCTCTTCCATCTCAGACACGATCGCTCTCGCTACGATATCTCGAGGTGCCAATTCCTTCTGATGATGGTATTTTTGCATGAATCGCTCACCGTTGATATTGCGCAGGATGGCGCCTTCGCCTCGCACCGCTTCCGAAATCAAGAAACGGGGAGCACCCGGATAGTAAAGTGCCGTCGGATGAAATTGAATGAACTCAACATCCTTGATCTCCGCACCTGCCCGGTAAGCCATGGCGATACCATCTGCGGTGGCAATATCAGGGTTCGTTGTATATCGATAAAGCTGCCCTGCCCCGCCCGTTGCCAGGATGGTGGCGTAGGATTCAATAAATACCAATTCCTGATCAGGTTGAATCACAAGCACTCCGACACATTCCTCATTGGACGTCACCACATCCACGGTGAAATGATTTTCCAACACCGTAATGTTAGCGGTTTCAAGTACTCTTTGCGAAAGTGCACGGACAATCTCTGCTCCTGTCGCATCACCTTGCGCATGGAGGATGCGGCGTTGGCTGTGAGCCCCTTCTTTGGTCAGCTCGTAGTGTCCGTGTGAATCTTTATCAAACTGGGTACCATAGGCAATCAGTTCTTTTAATCGTTCCGGGCCCTCATGCACAAGAACTTCTACAGCGTCATTCGAACACAATCCGGCTCCCGCAATCAATGTATCCTGACGATGAAGTTCAGGTGAATCAGACTTGGCAGTTACGGCGGCAATTCCCCCTTGTGCCCACCGTGTGTTGCTATCATCCAGCCCTTTTTTGCTGATGAGAATCACATTTGCATATTCACTGACCCGTAATGCAGTATATAAACCTGCAATACCCGCACCGACAACAACGACATCTGTTTTGGTACGAGGCAGTTGGTCCAAATCAAAATCAACTATGTAACGAGGGATCATCTTTTTCCCTTCTCTCTATCAGACATAATGGTTGAGATTCAATTTATTATAGCAAATTGACTATGTGGGAAAAAGGATAAAAGAAAAGAGTGCTACTAAGAGCACTCTTTTGTACCAATAAAAAATGGATAAGCGTATTTATCGCAAAACCGATGACGCCATGCGCACATACGTATGCCGCTTGCCCCGAATAACAATCGAGTATTGCATAATATTTTCCGGAATTGCGATTCCTGTATAGCCCGCATCACCAATATGGTACATATCCGTTCCAGCCATTTTACTGTAAAGAGCGATTTGTCTGATTGTCGCTTCGTCCGCTCCCTCTTGACTGGTCCCCGTAGCCAGGATAGTTAACGCACCGTGTTTATGTACGGTCTGGACAAGCCTTTGGCTGTTTTCCAGCGTAATTCCTGGTACGGTACCTGGTGAAGGCAAGAGAATGACATCTGCACCCGCTTCAATAAAAGAAACAAGATCCTGTTCCTTAATTATGTCTGCACCCGCCTCACCCACAACACCTGCTGCGTGCATTTTTCCCGCGATAATCAATATATCCTCACCCATTACTTTGCGAGCACCTGAGATCGCACGGATGATTTCGGGATTGGTAACACCTGTTTTCGGATTTCCCGTCAAGCAAATGAAATCAAAGCCCAGATTCTTGGCTTCCCTGAACGTTTCTTCTGTTGCGGTTCTACCTACCGGAAGTGTATCCAGCTTTTCTGCTTGCTCGGCATGCGGATCGACAGGCTCCAGATTAACTCCTACCGGGCGTCCGATGTATTGTTTCAGTTGCCGTATCACTTCTTTCGGATCATCCACATCCAGACCACTAATTTTTGGATCAAATACGTCAAATAAGTTTAGTAATATCATATCTGCGCCAAAAGCGGATACCATCTCGGCATTCGATACACTAAGCAAGGGCTGTACCGAGCAAATCACTTCAGCAAGCAATACTCTTCCTTCTGATGCACGAATCGATTGTTTCAACTGTTGACCGTTCATTTGGGCAAAGTTCGAGGCCTTGCAATCAAGCAACCGCAGCATTTTTGACCACATTCCTTTCAAAAATTCCTCAATGGTACCAGATAAGATATGTAACAGAAGGAAGCCTTCTAAAAGATAAGCTTCCTTCTACTAACGTATTCGATTACATCTTCTTGATTTCGTCTTTTAACATTTCTGATTGTGTTCCGAAAACAACTTGCACACTGCCTTGCCCCAGTTTCATAACACCTGCTGCCCCGAGTGCACGGAGTGTTTTTTCATCTACCTGTTTATCGTCTGCCAGCACAAGGCGCAAGCGAGTGATGCAAGCATCGACATCCTTCACATTGGACTTCCCGCCAATCGCCTGGAGAACCTGTGCAGCCTTATCACGTAGAGGCGTATTGCCACCTGCTGATTGACCATCTGCATCCAGATCATCATCATCTTCGCGACCTGGTGTCTTAATGTCGAATTTCACAATCAGGAAACGGAACAGGAAGTAATACACGACACCAAATGCCAGACCGACTGGAATCATCAAGAGCGGGTTCGTTGACAGCTTGTAGTTAACGAGGTAGTCAATCAAACCTGCGGAGAAACCAAAGCCGAGTTTGATTCCCATGACCGTTACAATATACGCTGAAATACCTGTTAAAATCGCATGCACAAGATACAAGAGCGGTGCTGCGAACATGAAAGCAAACTCGATCGGCTCAGTAATCCCTGTCAGGAAGGAAGCCAAAGCTACACCAATAAATACGGAGGATACCATTTGACGCTTCTCAGGTTTAGCAGAATGGATGATAGCAAATGCCGCCGCTGGAAGAGCAAACATCATAATTGGGAAGAACCCTGTCATGAACATACCTGCTGATTTATCACCAGCGAAGAAACGAGTCAGGTCACCATGTACTACTTTACCAGCCACATCGGTAAAGCTTCCGATTTGGAACCAAGCGATTGCGTTAAGCACGTGATGCAGTCCGAATGGAATCAATAAACGGTTAAAGAATCCGAATAATGCCGCACCAGCAGCGCCCAAACTTACAATCCAGTTACCGAAGTTGTCCAAACCTACCTGGATTGGTCCCCAAATCAAACCAAACAACAGACCGATAATAACCATCGATAAAGACGTGACAATCGGAACAAAGCGTTTTCCGCCAAAGAAGCCTAACCAATCAGGAAGCTTGATATCGTGGTATTTGTTGTACATATAGGCAGCAATACCACCTGCGAGAATACCGCCCAATACCCCCATGTTCAGCTTGGCATCGTCAGCAATCCACGGCATGGCTGCAGGAACTTTGGATAATACAGCAATAAGTACCTGATATGCGATAACTGCTGCCAAGGCCGCTACTGCGTCACCTGCCAAACCAATTGCGACGCCAATAGCAAAAATAAGTGCAAGATTTGAGAAAATTGCGTCACCACCAGCTAACAGGAACGGAGCAACATACTGATTCAGAAATCCGCCAACTGCCGGACCAAGATGGAATTCCGTCTCATAGTTGATTGCACCGAAACGCAGGAGCAGTGCGGCCGCCGGTAATGTTGCAACTGGCAGCATGAGCGACTTCCCGATCTTTTGAAGAAAAGCCAACATACTAAGACCTCCCTTTAGAGTTTTTATATCAGAAAGTAACTCTCCTTTTTCACAAAGGAGGTTTACTTGTCTGCATGAATTTGTGCCTGCAAATACGCTCGAACTTCTTCACCAGTTGCTAATGTAAGCGCATGCAAAGCCGTTTGCTGTGCTCCCTGATACGAGATGCTGCGGATATTCTTCTTTATAGCCAGAATGCTGTTCGGACTGGTGCTCAGCTCCACAATGCCTAGCCCGACTAGCAATTCGGTAGCCAGTGGATCACTAGCCATTTCACCGCAAACTCCTACCCAAATGCCTTTTTGACGAGCAGCATCCGTCACCATTTTCAGCAGACGAATTATTGCAGGATGGAAATGATCATAAAGTGAGCCAAGTCGTTCATTCATGCGGTCAACAGCAAGTGTGTACTGAACCAGATCATTGGTCCCTACGCTGAAGAAATCAACTTCGCTTGCCAGTACATCAGCAATCACACAAGCACTAGGAATCTCGATCATAATCCCTACTTGTATTTCCTCATCAAACGGTACTCCGGCATCTCGCAGTTCCGCCTGAACCTCGTGGAGGACTTGTTCCGCCTGCCGCACCTGTTCCACGTGCGAGATCATAGGGAACATAATATAGATTTTCCCGTGTGCACTCGCCCGCAAAATCGCTCGAAGCTGTGTTTTAAACATATCGAGACGATCCAGTGAAATGCGAATGGCACGGTAACCCAGGAACGGATTCATTTCTTTCGGTAACTCCAGATATGGCAAATGTTTGTCTCCACCAATATCGAGGGTTCGGATGATGACTGGCTTCCCTTCCATCTGCTCGGCAACGGTCTGATACGATTGGAACTGCTCTTCTTCTGTTGGAAGGCTGTCTCGATGCATATAAAGGAACTCGCTGCGGAACAGTCCGATACCGTCTGCCCCTTTATCCAAAACCCACTCAAGGTCGGTAGGTGAACCAATATTTCCTTTAGTCAGTATCCGATGACCGTCAAGCGTAATCGCCTCTACATCCCGCAGTTCTTGCAACTGCTCTAGAGATGCTCGGTACTGATCGATTTGCTGGTGCGTTGCTTCTATTGTTTCCTCATCCGGGTTAATGGTAATTTGCCCTGTATTGCCGTCTACAATGACCATATCGCCAGCGGCAACGCTCTCAAGTAACGAGGAACCGACACCAAGTACTGCGGGAATCCCCATCGCTCTCGCCAAAATGGCTGCATGAGATGTGGCTCCGCCCGTAGCGGCTACAATCCCTTTGACCAATCCTTTCGGCATTTGCACGGTATCAGAAGGAGTCAGGTCTTCAGCAATCAGAATCACGGGTTCAGTCATCTCTGGAACAGAAGAACTTCCTTTACCCAATAACCCGTTCATAATTCGCTTACCCACATCACGAATATCTGCAGCCCGCTCCCGCATGTACTCATCATCCATGTCCTCAAACAGTTGAGAAAATTGCGAGACAATCTGCTGAACGGCCGAGGCCGCATCGATGTGATCCGTTGCGATCATTTTTTTCATTTCCCCAACAAACCCAGGGTCCTCCAGAAAGGCAAGGTGTGCAGACAAAATCGCAGCCTGTTCAGGACCTAATGTAGATTCCATCTCATCACGCAACACCTCGATTTGGGTGTAAGCATGTGCAACACTTTGCTCCAGCTTTTCTGTCTCTCTGGCAATCTCATCTTCGTGAATCCGTGTGGTGGTAGTCTGTACTGGTTCCTGGCGCAAAATATGCGCTTTGCCCACACTAACTCCCGCAGACGCTGCTATTCCTACTAGCATGGTGATTCCTCCCCAATCATCCAATCTGCTCTTGAACCAGCTCAGTCAGCGTTGTAATGGCTGCCTCTTCATCTGGTCCACTTGCTTCAATGCGGATCTCATCGCCTTGCTTGATGCTGAGTGCCATGATGTTCAGAATGCTTTTGGCATTCGCCTTCTTTTCACCCTTTTGCAGCATGATTTCTGACTCGAACTGTGTCGCTTTGCTTACGAGAAGAGATGCCGGGCGAGCGTGCAATCCTCCCTCACTCATAACCTTGACCTGAATCGATTTCATCGTGATCACTCTTTTCTTCTTTAGATTGAGCCATGCTCGTGTAATAACGCTGCTGCAGCCGCTTTATCCACAATCAGCGTAACGTCTGGATGTAATTGCAGGATGGACGCAGGGATATGCGGGTCAGCCTTTTCGCTGAACATCTTCTGAATGGCTTCTGCCTTGTTTTCCCCATTGGCCAAGAGCAGAATGGAGCGTGCCTGCATTATGCTGCGAATTCCCATTGTTATCGCTTTGCGGGGGACTTCCTGTTCATCTTCAAAAAAGCGTGCATTGGCATGGATCGTTTCCTCTGCCAGCTTGACGATATGGGTAGGTAGCGTAAACGTGTCACCTGGCTCATTAAACCCGATATGTCCGTTCACACCTATCCCCAAAATCTGCAGGTCAATTCCGCCAGCCTCTGCAATTTGCTCTTCGTATCGATGGCAAAAACCTGTCTCCTCCATAAAGATTACAGAGGGGAAATTGATTCGTTTCTCATCCATATCCACTTGCGAAAATAAATGATCCCACATAAAACGGTAGTAGCTTTGCGGATGATTGTTCGACAGCCCGATGTATTCATCCAAATTAAAACTGGTTACCTGGCCGAAACTCACTTGCTGGTCTTGATACATTTTGACCAGTTGCTCATATAATCCGAGCGGTGTGCTCCCGGTGGCAAACCCAATTACCGAATCCGGTTTTTGATGAAGTTGATTGCTAACCATTTGAGCCGCCTTCTGACTCAGTTCGTTGTAATCTTCCGCAACAATCAATCGAATCACTGTTCAAGCTCCTCCTTATAAACGGGGATACCTTTGACTATCGTTTCAACCACCCTGAAATCGGCTGACAGTACCGCTATATCGGCATCTTTACCAACTGCAAGACTTCCCTTGCTGTGACTGATTCCTAACTTGGTAGCAGGAGCAGTAGCAGCCATATAAACGGCATCAATCAATGGAACTCCGATTTCATCTACCATGTTGTGCACTGCTTTTTGCAACGACAATGTACTGCCAGCCAGTGTAGAATCGGCAAGACGTGCGATGCATTGACGGACAATTACCGTTTGACCGCCGAGGCTGTACTCCCCATCTGGCAAACCGACTGCTCTCATCCCGTCGCTGATCAATAGCAGCTTCTCTCTCCCTTTCAACTGGTACAGGATATCGAGAATACTTGCATGTGTATGAACAAGATCGGCAATCACATCGCAGGTCATCTGTTTCATTCCCATCAGCGCCCCGACTACCCCCGGTTCCCGATGATGCAGTCCTCGCATGGCGTTGAATGCATGGGTAAAGTGAGAAGCTCCGTTTTCCACCGCCCGCGACACCTCTTCATGTGTCGCATTCGTGTGTCCGATCGAACAAATGATTCCTCGGGATGTCAATGACTTGATCGCTTCCACCGCACCAGAGATTTCAGGGGCTATTGTGACTACGCAGGGAAGATCATCTATCCACGTAAGCACCTGATCTACCTCATCAGAAGTAGGGTTACTGATATAAGCCCCATTTTGTGCCCCTTTATAGACTTCACTGATCCAAGGGCCTTCCAAGTGGACGCCCAGCACTTGTGCTCCCCCGGTTTGCTTTGCCTTCATCTGATGGATATTTTCGATGACTTTCCTGATCTCATCCATCGGAGCAGTCATCGTAGTAGGGAGGAAGCCAGTTACGCCAAAACGGGCAAGGCTGTGACTGATTTCATCGATCGCTTCCTCGGTTCCATCCATCACATCATGACCGGCATTTCCATGCACATGAATATCAATAAATCCAGGGCAAATGTAGCTGGATGAGTAATCGACAACCTCATCTTCGTCCCTGACGTCGAAGCTGGCTTCTTCTCCGACAAACGTGATGGTCGCACCTGTTACCACCAGTACGCCGTTTTCTATGATTTGATCGGGTAATACCACACGTCCCTTATAAACCTTTCTGGTCATCACCATCACCTACTTCAGGCTTAATACGATAACTTCATTCAGCCCAGCCTGTACTTGACCGGTTGTTTCCTGTTTACGGGAATCCACCTTGTCTCCGTTTGTCACCAAAACCGGAGTGATGGTCGAGAAGCCTGCTTGCTCAATGGTTGCAATATCGAACTCGATCAGTTTATCTCCTACTTCTACCTGATCGCCTTCTTTTACACAGGCATTGAACCCACGCCCATCCAACTTGACTGTATCGATTCCGATATGAAGAAGGAGTTCCAGTCCCTCATCTGTAACAATCCCGATAGCGTGAAAAGTTGAAGCAAGATGAAGCACTTTTCCTCTTACTGGCGCAATCAAAACTCCTTCAGACGGCTTTATCGCTACCCCATCGCCTACGATTTTCTGTGCAAAAACTGGGTCTGGTACTTGTTCGAGCGGTATCAATTCACCGGTTAACGGTGCTTTCACGATCACTTCTTTGTCATTTGCTTTTTTAGAGAAAAGTTTGCCAAACATATGGTCCTCCTTGGTAGCTTGTTCTTATGCTAATTGGATTGATGACGTTTACAGAAGATGTATCGAAAACAAACAAGGCATGAGCCCAGAATAACAAAAGAACATAATATTTCCTTTGCTGCTTCAAGGGCTCATGCCTAGTCGCACTAGTAACACGCCACCTTATTTAATTATCATCCTTCACTTCTGTCAAACGATACAGATGCATGGCAATATATCCAACTTCATCTTCCGGTACGGCAATTTCCAGACGCTCTGTAATCAGTTGGGAAAGTGATTCAGCCAGCGTATACGAATCTCCACACATTTGCTTTATTCGATCCAGCAGAGGGTTCACAACCACCTTGCCTTGGCGGATACGTTCAATCGCAAACCGCAAGTGAGTAATCAGCCGTGCGTATTCGACACTGTCTTTTTCCAATCGAACGCTCATCTGGTTCTCTACTTGCTCAACCAGTTCCTTGATCAGGTTGGTAAAGCGAACAGTACTCGATACGGGTGAAGCATTTGCTGCTGAATGGATGTGCAGGGTGAGAAATCCTGTCTCGCTCTCGGGAATCTGGATGGCGAAGCGTTCCTCAATCATTTGCGAAGCCCGTTTTGCCAAAGCAAATTCTTTGGGATACAGCGTTTGAATCTCAAACAAAAATGGATTCACGATCTCAAGCCCATTCCGCAAGCGATGAATAGCAAATTGGATGTGGTCCGGCAATGCAACATGGACGTGCTCGTTCAATGGTGAATTCAGTTCCTTTGCTACGATGGCAATAATCTCTTCTGAGAGACCAATGACTGACTCATCCACCTGATTTAACAGGGAACGGTACTGCTTAATATGATTTTGATCTTCCAACCTGAACTTTTTTTCGATTCGGGTATCTGACGTTTCCAGTTGATCCCCTGGTTTCTTGGAAAAACCGATTCCTTTGCCCAGCAGGATAATCTCCGCATCGGTTAGCGATTCTTTGACCAAGACAACATTATTGTTAAAAGCACGTTCAATTGTATACCTGTTGCCTGCTGTCATCCGAATCTCACCGCCCAAGAGAGTTTGTTAGTAAAGGATATGTCCATCATACGTAAAAAAGCCAAGAAATAATCTTTTTCACGAAAAGATTTTTCTTGGCTCATGCCCGGATTTACCAGTAACACGCCATGATGTAAAGCGTTTTCACACCTTCTGTTACAGGTAATCATAGAGCGAAAGATTTTGGTTGTCAAGCAGGCAATTCAATTTTTATTTTCTCAGACACAACTGTTGCATTTGCCGTAGATTTCGAATTTATGTCCAGTGACCTGAAAGTCTTGTGGCAGTTCAGGTACGAGATTCATGGGGCACGCAGCAACGGCCTTCGTTTTTCCACATTCTGTACATATCAAGTGGTGGTGATGACCGTGGGAACAAGCCAGGCGGAATTTCCCTTCTCCCTCCAACTCTGTCTCTTCCAAAATGCCCAACTCCACAAAAGTGGAGAGATTGCGGTAGACTGTATCAAAGCTGAGCGTAGGATAATTCTCTTTCATCTGCTCCATAATTTCCCTTGCAGACAAATATCGTTTCTCTTGGGCACAGATGCGGATGATCTCTTCCCGTTTGCCTGTGTATTTGAAACCACGCTCTTTCAAGATTTGCAGTGCTTCATCCAGATTCATAAACGTCCCCCCTTCCCAACAAGACTACATCAGCATGGATCGTACTCGTTTGCCTGCAAGAACTGACACGAGGATGAATACAGCCATCAATACAATGGTTCCTCCTGATGCCCAATCCCACAAATAAGCAAAATACAAACCGCCCAAAACGGCTGTCTCTGCAAACAATATTGCATAAAAAATGGCCTGACGGAAACTTCCTGCAATCTGCAAACTGGCTGCAACAGGTAATGTGATGAGTGCTGAAATAAGCAGTACGCCAACAATTCGCATAGAAGCTGCAATCGTTAAAGCAACCAGAATCATAAACCAGAGATTGATTGCTCGACGGGCGACGCCGGACACTCTAGCGAATTCTTCATCAAAGGATACCGCAAACAGTTCTTTATACAGGAGGAAAACAGTAGCAAGAACAACTACCGCTACCCCTGCCAATGCCAGCAAATCATCAATCGTCACTGTAACGATTTTGCCGAACAGATAAGAATACAGATCAGCATTGAAGCCTTGTGCGATACTAATCAAAACCGTAAATAGACCGAGACCAGTCGACAGGATAATAGGAATGGCCAAATCCTGATACGCCTTGAATACTTTACGCAACCGCTCGATAAATAACGAGCCAATCACAGAAAATAACATACCGAAGAAGAGGGGATTTACTGCACTGAAAAGGGCCACCTTTTTGGAAATCAGCAAACCCGTCGCCACCCCTGAAAGTGTAACGTGAGATAGTCCATCCGCCATCATCGACAAGCGTCTCACGACAAGAAACGTGCCTAATACCGGACAAATCAAACCAATCAGGATTCCCGAAAACAAGGCATACCGTAAAAATTCATAATTCCACCAATCTGCTAACATACGCTCTCCTTCCTCACACTGAAACGAGGACCAACAAAATTTAATGATTGTGCGCAAGCAGACGAACCGATTCGCCATACATGCTTTGGAAAATTTGCTCCTGTTTGTGTTCAAACTCAACGGTTGGACCGTGGAAGTGAATTCGTCTCTGCAAGCAGGCAACCTTGTTGACCCATTGCGTCATTACGCTGACATCATGACTCACGATCATCATGGTCATTCTCGTATCTTCTTTGAGCGTTCGCAGCAATTCATAAAATTGCTCAATGGATTCCTGATCGACCCCTACAGTCGGTTCATCGAGAATTAACAGTTCCGGATCAGAAACGAGTGCACGAGCAATAAATACACGCTGCAACTGACCTCCAGACAGGTTCCCGATTCGTTCATACAATTTTGGCAGCAAGCCTACTCGTTCTACAACGTCACGGACTTTTTGATAGTGGCTGGCTTTCAGTCTGCGGAAGAGTCCTACCCGACCGACCAGGCCGGAAGCGACTACTTCTTCAACTGTTGCCGGAAATCCTCCAGCGCCATGTGCCACCTGCTGGGCAACATAACCGATTTTAACCCAGTCTCGGAATTTATCCATCGGCTGTCCAAACAACTCGATTCTGCCCTGTGTCGGTTGTAGTAGCCCAAGAATCAGCTTCATCAACGTAGATTTTCCTGATCCGTTTGGCCCGACAATTCCGAGAAAATCGCCTTTTTCTAAAGAAAATTGAATATCTTCCAAAACCTTTTTCCCGTTCTCATACTGAAATGTCACGTTAGACAAACGAACAATATCGTTTTCATGACTTTCGCTCATACCATCAACTTCCTTGCTTTTTGGTTTCCGCTATTCTTGTAAAGCAGAGCGCAGCGCTTCCAAGTTATCTCGCATCACGGAGAGGTAGTCTTTGCCTTGCTTCACTTCTTCTTCCGTCAAACCTTCGAGCGGGTTCAGTGTTGCTGTTTTCGCCCCTGTTTCTCTCGCAATCACTTCCGCAACTTTGGGAGAAGCCAGTGTCTCGAAGAAAATTGTCTTGATGTTGTGCTCTTTTACGTGTTCAATTAACTCTCTCAATTCAGAAGTAGATGGTTCATCAGATGGTGACAATCCTGAAATGGCTACCTGCTTCAATCCGTATTTGTGCGCTAAATAACCGAATGCGGAGTGAGAAACCATAAATTCCTTGCGAGCAGCTTTAGATGCCATCTCCTGAAACTCTTTATCCAGTTTATCCAATTCCTGAACCAATTTGTCAAAGTTTTGCTGATAAACAGTCTGGTTTGCCTGATCCGCTTTAATGAGTGCATCCTTTACCTTGCTTGCTTCCTCTTTCAACAAGGTTGGGTCCAGCCAAACATGTGGATCGAGTCCGCCATGCTCATGTTCATGCGCTTCTCCCTCTGCTGAACTTTCCTCTCCCTCATGGTTGAGTCCTTCCGTTGCCTCCAGCAGTTGGATTCCCTCTGTAACATTCACCACTGCCATCTTGCTCTTGTCAAAGTTACTTACTGCTTTCTCCACCCAGGCTTCAAAAGATGTACCACTATAAACAAACACCGATGCCTTTGACATGTCAACAATATCCTTGGTAGTCGGCTCATAATCATGCGGTTCCACACCCGCAGGTACCACATTCTTCACATCTACATGCTCTCCACCAATTTGTGATGTAACCCAGTACAATGGGTAAAATGAAGTATATACGAGAAGCTTCTGGTTCTCTTGAGCCGCTGTCGGTTGATCTTGTGTCTGATTCGAATTAGTAGCTGTGGAATTCCCACAAGCTGCTAACGAAAAAGCCAGTACCCCAGCCAACAGCACAGGCAGCATTTTTGAATATCGTTTCATCATTCCATTCATCCTTTCAGGTGTTGCTTTTCTATTCTTTCTATCTAGCTTTAACTGGAATCATTCCGTTTTACGTTTCTTATTATATCTATATTCGCCCACAAAGTAAATAAGACTGATTACGATTTACATTATTTCTTACTCGCAGCCAGATGTGACAGCTTGCTGAACTCAAATTGGATTGAATTTTTTTGTGTTATAATGAATCTACTTAAAGGAGGTATAACAGATGAAGTCGTCTCGTTTGCTATATGTATTACTTGCTTCTCTTCTACTAATCCTTGCTGGTTGTGGTGGACAGTCCAACCAAGCTGGGCAAGCACCACAGAACAATCAGGAACATTCCGAACATCAGTCACAAGCTGCTAACGGGTTTGACCTGTGGGAAACAACTGCCTCGATCAACCAGCTTCCGACTTTTTTGGACAAGGTTGATCCTCGCATTAAAGATATGTATCGTGTAGCCGGAGACAATCTGGATGTGCTGGAATGGATGCCTTGTTATTGTGGTTGTGCAGACAGCTCTGACCATAAACATAATGGCAATTGTTTTGTAAAGGAAGTCAAGGCTGATGGCTCCGTTATCTGGGATGACCATGGAACTCGTTGTGGAACATGCATGGAAATCGCAGCAATCTCTGCCCAAATGAAACAGGAAGGAAAGTCGCTCAAAGAAATTCGTACATACATCGATGATACGTACAAAGAGGGCTATTCCAAGCCGACACCAACACCAATGCCGCAATCATAATGCAAATGCAATAACCAAACGAAACAAGAGCAGCTTGCCACCTCATCTGGTGACAAACTGCTCTTTTGCTTATTTCCAACAGAAAAACTTACGCAGGTGCAACAGCCAACATACGCTCAAGTGAAGCACGGGCAGCGTCTGCCACATGTTCAGGAACATAAATTTCCGGCTTCATGTTTTCAAGTGCTTCTACACACTTTTTGAGGTTGTTTACTTTCATATTCGGGCATACCAAATATTTGGATGCGAAAATGAAGGTTTTATCCGGGCTGTCTTTCTCCAGCATGTACCTTACTCCATCTTCTGTCCCAATAATAAATTTCTTATGAGAAGACTCACGACAGAATTTTAAGATTCCTGTAGTTGAACCAACATAGTCTGCAAGTGCCACTACTTCTGGTCGACATTCTGGATGAACTACTACAACCGCATCAGGATGCTGGTGCTTCAATGTAACAATATCTTCAACGGAGAGCTGGTCATGCGTATTGCAGTAGCCCTCCCAAATGATCATCTTTTTATCTGTAAATTGCGATACGTAGTGTCCCAGGTTTTTGTCCGGTACCCAAATGATCTCTTCCGCATCGATGGATTCAATCACTTTTTTGGCATTGGACGATGTACAGCAAATATATGTTTCCGCTTTCACTTCTGCGGATGTATTTATATAGGCAACTACTTTTGCATTCGGGTGTTGTGCTTTCATCTTACGCAATCCTTCTACGTTCACCATGTCAGCCATTGGACAGCCAGCACGTTCATCCGGAATAATTACCTTTTTATTTGGATTGAGAATTTTTGCACTTTCTCCCATGAAGTGAACACCGCAAAACAAGATGACATCGGCATCCGTTTCCTTCGCTTTTTGGGCCAAGCCAAACGAATCACCGATAAAGTCTGCAACTTCTTGTATTTCAGGTCTTTGATAAAAGTGAGCAAGAATAATAGCATTGCGCTCTTTTTTCAACTGTAAGAGTCGTTCCTTCAACTCAGCATTTCGTTGGGCCTTTTTCTCCAACGCTAAGGCTTCCATATTGCTAACCTCCTCAAAATGCTCCCACATGTCGGTTTGTACGGTCATTGTACGCTCTCATTCTGCCAAAAGTCAATGACAGAAGTTTACCCTCCCTGTTAGAATCAGGAAGGTTGAATCAACCTTTGCATGATAAACGTAGCTACTCCATTTTCTTGATGATCCGGTGCGATGAATTTGGCCAATTGTTTTAACTGATCAGTTCCATTCTCCATAGCAATCGGATTCCCTACGAGTGAAAATATCTCCAAGTCATTATCTGCATCTCCGAAAGCAGCGCTCTCTTCCGGTTTGATTTCCCACTTATCGAGGAAATACTGGAGCCCGGATGCTTTGCTGACACCCTTGGCAATCATCTCAAAATTATTGTTTCCTGATGAAGTAATCGTGACTTGCTCTTCCCACATCGTGAGTTGCTCTCTGACTTCAATCAGTTCGTCTGGATTTGTATGCCACACAAAAATTTTAACAATTTCGGATTCCCCTGTTTGAATGCGCTCGACCAATTCCTTTTCGGGAACTGCCCTCGATAAATGATGAAAAGAAAATTTTCGCCAAGACACTCCTTCATCACTTGGCGCTTCATCCAACAAGGTTTCAATTTGCTCCCTGTCTTCCTGTACCATCCAGCGATTGTTTGCTGCATCATGAACTTCGTAATATAATTGTTTGCCCCGCAGCTTAGAGATCGTATCAAGAACTGCTTCTCGGGAAAGTAGTGTGCTTTGAACCAATGTTCCATCTTGTTCATAAACTGCCGCTCCATTACTGCAAACATACCCATCGAAAGGAAATTCATCGACAGGAAGCTTTGCTGAATAATAGTTTCGTCCAGTTGCAATGACAAGCTTACATCCTTGCTGTTGCAACAAATGGCAGGCATGCTTGGTTTCTTCAGCCATCCGGGATTCACCATTTAATAAGGTACCGTCCATATCAAAGGCTACAATCTTCACATTTCCGAGACTCATACACTCTTCCCCTCCAAATGTACAGAATGTGGTGAAATTTTCCATGAAAATTATTAAAGAAAAAGGAGCACCTGTGGCGCCCCTCTATTCGTCTTTGTTCTCTTGTTTGGTTTCTGCTTCGGCTGGCGTTTCAGACTTCGGCTGGATGTGAACGATGACATCGCTCTTTTCACCAGGTTCCTTGTCTAATTTGCCATTTTCGATCAATTGTCTGATTTGCTCTGCATCTAATGTCTCAACACGCATCAACGTGTTTGCAATTAAATCCAACTGTTCACGGTGCTTGGTCAAAAGATCTTTACAACGATCATATTGTTCATTGATGATTCGTTGCATCTCTTGGTCGATCTCATAAGCAATTTGCTCTGAGTAGTTGCGCTCATGCCCAATATCTCTACCGAGGAAGACTTGACCTTGTCTGACTCCAAATTGCATTGGGCCCAGACGGCTCATCCCATATTCGGTAATCATGCTTCTAGCGATACCTGTTGCACGCTGGAAGTCGTTGTGAGCACCTGTACTAATATCGCCAAGAACCAATTCCTCAGCAACACGACCACCGAGCAAACCAACGATCTTGTCAAGCAAGTCGCCTTTTGTAGCGAAGTAACGGTCTTCTTTCGGTAACATAACCGTATATCCGCCTGCTTGCCCACGAGGGATAATCGTTACCTTGTGAACCATGTCTGCATTTTTAAGGAAGTATCCTACAATCGTATGGCCCGCTTCATGGAAAGCAACCAGTTTTTTCTCATCTTCGCTGATAACACGAGACTTCTTGGCAGGACCAGCAATCACACGGTCAATTGCTTCGTCAATCTCGAGCATGTTGATTTGCTTCTTGTTTTTACGAGCAGTAAGAAGAGCTGCTTCATTCAGCAAGTTCTCCAGATCAGCCCCAGTAAAGCCTGGTGTACGGCGGGCAATTACATCCAGATTCAGGTCATCGCCAAGCGGCTTGTTGCGAGCATGTACTTTCAGTACAGCTTCACGACCTTTCACGTCAGGACGGTCAACGGTAATTTGACGGTCAAAACGACCTGGACGAAGCAATGCCGGGTCAAGAATATCTGGGCGGTTTGTCGCAGCAATCATGATGATACCTTCGTTTGCTCCGAAACCATCCATCTCAACGAGTAATTGGTTCAGTGTTTGTTCACGCTCATCGTGTCCACCGCCAAGACCTGCTCCACGTTGACGACCAACGGCGTCGATCTCGTCAATGAAGATAATGCACGGTGCATTCTTCTTCGCATTCTCGAACAAGTCACGAACACGGGAAGCACCCACACCGACGAACATTTCAACGAAGTCAGAACCGGAAATACTAAAGAATGGCACTCCCGCTTCGCCGGCGACCGCACGAGCAAGCAATGTTTTACCTGTACCTGGAGGTCCTACCAACAGTACCCCTTTTGGAATACGAGCACCTACAGCAGCAAACTTGCGTGGGTCTTTGAGGAACTCGACCACTTCGACAAGCTCTGTTTTTTCTTCATCTGCACCTGCTACGTCATCGAACGTAACACGCTTCTTCTCATCGTTGTACAGTTTGGCTTTGCTTTTACCGAAGTTCATCACTCGGCTGCCGCCACCCTGTGCCTGATTTAATAAGAAGAAAAACAAGATAAAGATGATCACAAATGGAATAATGGAGGTAAGGAACGTCAGCCAGATGCTGTTCCCTTCCTGCGGTTTAAACTCGACTTTGGTAAATTTACCTTTGTCAATTTTGTCGTTAATGATTGTAACAACATCCGTGTCATACAACGGAACATTGGTTGTAAATAACTGCTGACCATTCACTGGTTTTGCCAGTTTACCCTGAACTGAGTATGTAAGTCCTTCAGGACGAAGAGTCGCTTCAACGACATTGTCGTTCTTTAATTCATTGCGGAACTGCTGGTAATTCAATGGCTCTGTTTTATCAGTCCCGGAGAGGACGAAATTTACGATCCCTACCGTGACAAGGAAAATGAGTAGATAGAACCCTGTATTGCGAAAAAAACGATTCATTTCTTACCTCCTCTCGCGAAAAAACACTTTCCACATTTTATCACATAGATAGTGAAAAACTCAACCAAACTACTTGGTATATACCTCTGGTTTTAATATGCCAATGTATGGCAAATTACGATAGTTTTCGATATAATCCAGGCCATATCCGACGACAAACTCGTCTGGAATGGTAAAACCGCTGTAGTCTGGTGAAATGTCTACTTTGCGTCTTTCCGGTTTATTTAACAGTGTAACTACTTTTACGGATGCGGCTTCACGATGTTTCAACAAATCTACCAAACGACTCAAAGTCAAACCGCTGTCCATAATATCTTCGACAATTAATACGTTACGGTTTTGAACAGGAGTATCCAAATCTTTGAGGATACGAACAACTCCCGATGATTCTGTACTTGCCCCATAACTTGATACAGCCATAAAATCCATCTCAAGACGAATATTCATATGGCGAGTCAGGTCAGCCATAAATACAACAGCACCTTTTAGTACGCAAATGACCAAAGGGTTTTTATCTTTGTATTCTTCACTTAGTATGGTTCCGAGTTCCTTTACTTTTGCTGCAATTTGTTCTTCCGTTAGTAAAATATCCTTGATGTCGTTATTCATTCGCTACCTCCCGCCAATCTTCTCCAAACTCCACTTCCATATGAATGAACCTACTTGTCAGTTCTGTCACCGAGGCGACTGATGATCTTTTTACAGTAGGTATCCAAATAATTTCAGTTCCTGCAACCACTACGGGCATCCGTTCCCGCATGTCCTTTGGAACTTTGGCATCAATAAAGATGTCCTTCACTTTCTTATGAACCGAAGCGCCCAATAATGACATCCGGTCTCCTGCTCTGCGATTCCTGACAACAAGCTTTTCAGAGAGCAAGTCACCATCAAATACAGCACAATTGGCTGGTAGAGCAGCCCATTCAACACCACTTGTCAGCCATGATACGTGTAATGCCACCCCGGTTTCTGGAATCCAGGTTGTCCCTGGAATTGCCAGTTCGTAGGAATAATCTTGTGTTGATATCCCTAACTCTTTTTTTCCGAAAAATATGTACTCATAATTGCGCTGTACAACCAATTGCTTTGGCAGATGAACAATACCAGACGGTGAATCATTATGTAAGATACGGAAAACGGCCTCCACATGTTGCGAAGACCATTCTGATTCGTTTGACAGATAACTTAATATTAGTGTAATCATTCTCCTTTGTAAAGCAAGGTCACACTTTAGCAACTTCTCACGACTAATGACTAGTTTATTCAATTCCTTGCTTACTATTACATGTTCGAGCTGATCTTTCGAGAGTTGATGAAGATAGCGATCGTCTAATTGAATGCCCTCTGATAATTGCAAAATATGATCTTTATAACGAGGATTAATGCTTTCCAACATAGGCAGGACGTCCAGCCTCAGACGATTTCGAGTGTATTTTGTTGATTGGTTGCTGCTATCCTCACGAAAACGGATTTGATTCTCTTTGCAATACTCCTCCAGCTCCTTGCGATACGTAGACAGAAGGGGACGAACGATTTCCGTCTGCTCCGGAATCAACCAACGTCGTTCTGGCATTCCGGCTAATCCACCGGCATTCGTACCACGGAGAAGTCGAAACAGGATTGTCTCCACCTGATCGTCAGCATGATGAGCAATGGCAACCTTGTTTGCCTTGATTCTGGTTGCGAGTTCCTCAAGCAACTGATACCTTACCTCTCTTGCAGCCTCTTGTGTACCTAGCTTCTGCTCTTTCATATAGATAGATACATCCCGTTCAATCAAATCATAATCGATACCGAGCTGTTCACAGAATCCCCCGACAAAAACAGCATCTTGTCTTGATTCCTCGCCTCGAAAACCGTGGTTCAAATGAAATACATGCAGCTTCCATTGGTAAGCATATTGTTGGTTCAATCTCCACAAGATATGTAACAGGACAATGGAATCAATCCCGCCCGAAACAGCAACAAGGATTGTCTCTTTCGGCTCAAGCAAGCGTTTGGCATCAATTTGTTTTCGGACGTTTTGAAGTAGCATATCGGGACGCAAATCCTTTCCATACCGTAAAAATGGAGAGACCAAGAATCAGACCTGAGGCAATTGCTCCCGCTTCCATGGAGGTTTTGACGGCGAGTGTAATACCACCGATGTTATCACCATTCACGAAAGCGAACATCGATTTATATGCAGTAGATCCTGGTACCAGTGGAATGATTCCGGCGATACTAAAATTCGTAGAAGGAACTCTCAACCTTATGGAAAGCATTTGACTAAAGAGGGAGACAAACATCGCTGCGATAAAAGTCGCAAAGGCTGCCTGAACACCGATCATCGGCATCAGTTTAAAGACCAGCCAACAGAGCATCCCGACCAAACCACCAGCCCACAAGGTACGAATGGGAACGTTAAACAACATGCCGTAAGCAATACAGGAAACAAAACTTAAAGTTAACCCTTTCAACCACCACATTCCTCATCACCTCGCAAAAGATAGTACGATCGCTGCTGCCAAAGCAACTGACAAGGCGGTAAGAATTGCTTCCGCTCCCCTTGTTACACCAGCGACATAATCGCCAGCCATCAGATCTCGCAGTGAATTCGTAATGATAATTCCCGGGAACAGGGGAATCATCGTGCCAATTAGCATGAGATCGAGATGTAATCCAGGTATCATTCGAAAAGAAAGCAAGGTAATAAATCCACCGAATAGCCCGGCCATAAATTCTGCAAAAAACTTAACCTGAAGCACTTGTTGAAAGTAGAAAACCCCCAGATTCACCAGAATAGCAGCCAGTATTGTCGGAAAAAAATCCAACACAGTTCCGCCAATAAGCACAGTAAAAGAGCCGCTGGCTAAGCCGGCAGCCATGTGTTGTAACCATGCTGGGTACAGGGACTTCATTTGATTAATGGCTTGCAGGCGCTGATAGGCATCATGAAGGGTAATGCTGCCCGATACAAAACGACGGGACACTTCATTGACCATCGTAACCTTGTTCAAGTCAAACGTTCTATCTTTAACACGAATCATACGTGTGCGGTCACTGTTTCCTGCGCAAAAAGAAAAAATGATACTTGTCGGGGTGCAAGAACTATGTACGCCGTCCATATTTGCTGCTTTCGCAATCAATGCCATTGTGTCTTCCACTCGATAGGTTTCAGCACCGCTGCGAAGCATGATTTCACCAGCCAGGAGACAGGTTTCCATCACCAGATCTTGGGATAAAAGCATCCAAATCCCTCACATCCATAAGTAATACAATGATCCGGCAAGTAACAACAGGGAGGCTGCAAACAGTCCCCCAATCCACTTTCCTACCCGATCCGCATCTGGAGTGACAGGCGGGTGTGTTTTGGTGGAAACGGCCCCCACCATATCTTGTCTCATCTGAATTGCCGTTTGATATTTGCCTTCCAACGCTTTCGCCAGTACTTTCCGATACGGATACAGATCATTATTGTCCCGTATTATATCACAAAGTACTTGTGGGGTGCGAAGAGAGAGTCGAATCTTTTTCCAACCCTCTTCCCCTGTTGCGAGCCTTGTCATCATGACGGCAAGCGAGAATAAATCGTATGAGACAGAAGCCTTCCGATCCCCAGAATGCCACGCAGCACGATCGTATTCCTCTGTGAACTGTCGGACGGCATTTCCGATCCGGGTGACTCCACCAAAATCAATCAAACGCAGCTGCTTGTCTGTATTGACGACAAGGATGTTCTCTGGCTTCAAATCACCGAAAATCCAACCCTGGCTATGAAAGATTTGCAAACGAGTCAGAAGCTGAATCATCAGCACAGGAACCCACTCCACTCCAACCCGTTTTACATAGTGGTCCAACTGATCCCCGTCTACAAACTCCATTGCATAGTACGTATAGGAAGCACCACGCAAATTCAAATCATCCACATCTACCACAAACGGCCCTACCTGTAATCCGTATGCTGGCTTGATTTCTCGCAGCATGTTCACTTCCATGAACAAATCCAGCGCATCTATCCCAACTTTTACGGCAACCTGCTTGCCTTGTGATGTCGAAGCGAGATATACGGTTCCATTTGCACCTTTTCCCAACTCCCGCAGAATCGTATAGGACTTTCCATGCCATTTGCCCGCAAAATACTTCGGAAGTGATGGAGAAGCTTGCTTAGAATACATGATCCTGCAAGAATCCTTTGTCATCATCATTGGCTCTGTTTTCTAGCCGGTATCGTTCATTCAGGGACTCCGGAAGTTCAACATGATTGAAAAGTGCGATAGCTTCAACAATGGCAGGACCTGTCGGGGTAATACCACTCATGGCTAATCCAGCAGTCAATTGATGAGCTTTTTCTACTTGCTGTGTCCATGGAATGCGTACATCAATGTGCTTATGTTTCCCAGGAAATGTACATACCATCATTTTGCTTCCGCCGCTTCTCGACTGCAAACTGATGCTAAAATCATGGATGGCCTGTTGCACTGCATGCAGCTTGGACTTCATACTGCTGGAGGTATCCACCAGCATAACCACCTCCAGGTCACTCCGCTCGCCCAAATCATCGACCATGCCCGCCACCTGCATTCGCTTTTCTGGTGACAATTCTTCTACAGCAGCCGTTCCCAGAATTTCTTTCAACTCTTTATTGACGACGTGATGAATGGTGCGAGTCATTGCTTTTCGAGTTAACATTTGAACGGTTTGAGCAAGCTGTGTAGGATAGACAATATCGCTTAATCCTGCACCCGCCGAAGCCATTTCTTTAATTTCTTTTTCGCCTTGTTCTCCTAATTCATCTCTTTCGACGATTCCGATTACATTCACGGTGATCCCTTGTTCTCTGGCAAGTGTAGCCGCTGCTACCGGACTGATCCCCACATTGGAGCAACCATCTGTTACGACGAGAATTTGTCGCAAAGTCGCTATTTTAGACATACAAAAATCTCCCCATTCTACAGGCTTTTTTTACCAGTATCGACGGGGAGACGGGAAAACATACGCTATTTAACTTAGTCCTGTTCAAAAAGGAGGACAAACAGAGCCTCGAAGTTCAAGGCGCCGAAGACCCGAGCAGCGGAACGTAGGTGAGTCTACGTGAGCAGCGGAGGGGCAAGGCAACGCAGAAATTCGAACGCTATGTTTCCCGGACTTTTTGAACTTCCTCTCTTAACTTACTACTCGTGGTCGCTCCATTTTGCTAACCCCTTGCACCTGAATAGCTGACCACTGTGGTACATAGCGATCAATGCGGGCAACCAAAACAGTCATATCATCAACGATTTGTCCATAGTGGTGACGAATCACCTTCTCTAGCAACAAATCCGCTACTTCCTGAGGGTCATCGGTTTCAAGCTCAGAGATCAGTCGTTTCATCCAGATTTGGCGATTCTCAATATGCCGGGGAGCATCATAAATGCCATCGGTCATCATAATTAACAAATCTCCCGGCTTCAAGGAGCGAGTCACCACATCCACTTCAATTTCATCCAAAATTCCGACGGGGAGGTTGCTTGCAGTAACACAGATTACCTCTGAACCTCTCTTGATAAAGCTCGGTGTTGAGCCAATTTTGACGAACCTTGTATGGGCCGTTTGCAGATCAATCAACGCTAGATCAACGGTGGCAAACATTTCTTCTGTTGAACGAAGGGCAAGCACGGAGTTGACTGTCTTGATTGCCAGTTTTTCATCCAGACCTGATTTCAAGAGTTGCTGCAGCATCTCCAATGTGGACTGGCTCTCAATAAAGGCCCGCTCGCCATTTCCCATGCCGTCGCTGATGGCCAACGCTATTTTTCCATTGCCTAAATCCATCGTTTTGAAGCTGTCACCCGAAAGCAGCTTGCCGTCCTTGGCTGCACCTGCTACTCCGATATCAATTTCGAAGGTCCTTGCTGATGCGAGACACATTTTGCAGTGACCATCTTTATACGCTTCACAGTGCCGTTCTTTGACAACGATATTTTCACCGAGAATCTCGGATAACATGGGCGCCACAATTTTAGCACACTCATCTCGACCATAGCAGGTGGGTGAACTAATCTCGATATCGACCTTGCCTTCTTCCAAACTGTGTATATCAACACGACGAACCAACAGACCCAAGCCTTCCAATGCAGCCGAAACCTGCTTTTCCTGAATGCTCAACTCGATTCCTTCCCGCTGAATTTCCCGGGCAAAGTCGCTCATCACACGGGAAACACCTGAGAGTTGATCAGCGACGAGCTTGCGACTCTCTGTAACCTGCTTTTTGAGCTGATGGAATGTCAGATACCGATTGTACTCTTGCTCCATCTCCGTTACAATTCGCTCAACCTTTACACACTTGCGTTCGAACTCCCGAGGGATCGAATACCCCATTAATGTTCCTTGCTGATGGATCGTTTTGATCATTGTCTGGAGGGCGTCATAGGTATTCTCAGTTTCTCTTTCCCAACACTGTTCCTTCTTGAAGCACTTCTGGCAGGTTGTCGCTGTGACTCTGCTCAAGAAAAGATCATTCTCCTCCTCCTGCTCTTCCGGCTCGGCAGTTTGGGCGAAACTTCTCGACAGTTGAGTAAACAGCTCAGAGAATTGCTGAATTTTCCCTGCGGTCAAGTCACGGACATGTCGCATATACTCCTGATGCGATTGTAAGTTTTCTGGTGTCCCGGGAATAAACCTGGATATTTTTTTCCAAATGCTTGCCGGAGTGAGCAAGAACAGGATAATCCCCAACGATGTCTCCACCAGAGAGAGGTACAACGTTTCACTGGCTCCACCATAGATCGCCAAAATCGAAGTTCCGATTAGCACACCTGCTGATACGCCAATTTTGCCGCCTTCTTTTAACAGACCTGCCAATAGTCCTGAGAAGGCAAGCAGGCTGATTTGCTGGAGTGCTGACATATCAGCGAGGCTCAAGATCAGCCCGGTAACCACACCAACTGCAGCACCGATTGTCCCACCACCCGTAAAGGCAAACAGCAACAACAGGTAACGTGACAACACATGCTCCATCGATACATCCTGGATGACCCAACCCACTGTTCCCGTCATCAGGGAAGCGAGCAGGATCACCAGGCAGACGATTTCCTCATTTTTTAACGGCTCATAGGGCTTGGCTGAATGAATCAGAGATAATGATTGAATGAAGATCAGTGTGAGCACTAACCCCAGAATCGCTTCCACTGCAACCATCACAATCGAATAAGTCGTCACTTGATTCATGATCACATCGAATAGTAAATGACTAATGAATACTGTTCCCAAAACAAGCAGAGGGGTTTTGGAGAAGTCCTTGTATTTCATACGATCCGCTGCTCGTACAACAACGAACCCGATAAGTATGCTGATCAGCGCTTGCAGGCCATTGGGAACCGTTTGTGTCATGGCCCCTGCTAGTAATGCAATGGCGACTGTAAACACACTGTCTCGCTTGATGTAATACATCACAAGAAAGTACGGAACGACGAAAACAGATAGCTCTTCAAGGATCATAGCTCGTCCTAATAATAATCCCATTATGAAGGGCAGCAGGTTCCACTTCTGGGCAAAAGCAGATATTCGTTCGCCCCACGCTCCCAGCCGCATAGTCCATTGACTGGTTAATCGATATGCCCAGGAACCCCCAGTATCAGAGATGATGTAGTTTTTGTTTATCATATCAGACGCACCACCCGTTCTCATCATTTGTGTGATTTATTATACGGAGTGGCTAAGGTAAATTTTGTCAAAAGGTTGAAAGTTATTCCTAAAATCGTCCGACAAATTATCTAACGGATTTAAAAGCGAAAAAAGACAAAAAAAAACCGACGTTTGGCGTTTAACGTCGGTTCCAGGTGAATCCGCACTTTGCGAAATCGGGCTTATGTGTTTACTAATTCGCCATATTCTCTAAATGCCCTTCTTATTTTTCTGGAGAAAAAAATATTTTTTGCAGCCACGTTTTTTTGTCCCAGGAAGCTCGACAATGTTGATTGTAGAAAAATAAAAAAACACCCTGTCTAATAGAGTGCTTAGCTTGTAATAGAATGGTGACCCGTAGGGGATTCGAACCCCTGAATGACAGCGTGAAAGGCTGCTGTGTTAAACCGCTTCACCAACGGGCCATGAAGTTTTAGGTCAAAAATGGTAGCGGCGGAGGGAGTCGAACCCCCGACCTTTCGGGTATGAACCGAGCGCTCTAGCCAGCTGAGCTACACCGCCATGTTTAATGACACAAAAAGTATTTTAGTATAAACAATCTATTCTTGTCAACGAAAAAAAATAAAAAAAAGAGTGCAGCGATCCGCTACCCTCTATTTGTTCGGCAATACATAGATTACTTCACCCGGCTTAGCCAAGAAATAGTCTTTTCTTGCCAGTTCCGCAATATATTCTTTGTCATTCAGACGACTTACTTTATAATTCAGTTCACTTTGTGTTTCTTTCACTGCCAGAGCCTCTTTATTCAGCTCTTCCAGTTCCATTTGCTTTTGGGCAAGATCCCCGCTTTGCGTATACAATGTATAGCATGTCCAGGCTGAGAAGCCAAGCATAATGAACAGAACAAGGCGAATTCTGCGTCGTTGCTTGTTCCTGTTAGCTTGCGTAGTTCCGTTCTTCATACTTGATCTCCACCTCCTCCAAGATAACTTTCATCAGAGACTACTCCTCTGGTTTTTTCCTTTTTATCCATTTGTTGCTAATCCAATTCTTGGTTTGCTTCCAAAATCCTTTTATTTGAGAAGAGATACTTTTCCCCAGTCTTTGACCCCAGGTGGCGAACGGTGAAGAAATCCACAGGATCACTCGCCACAAATAACCACCTATTGTCAGCATAACAGAAAGGATAAAAGCAACGATCATATAAATAAGTCGATAAATAAACATGAACGGACGAACAAGCAGTATGTCAATAATTAGCAGTATGGTAGAATATAACCATCTACAAAATTTTATCACGGCTATAAGAAATTGAATATATGTCTTACTTCCTAGGAGAAAGTACAACCATGCGCCTACTAAAACACTTATGAAAATAGGAAAACGAACAATCCCCTGATTGACTTCCACAAGCACGTAAAATATAACACCGATACTCGCCATCCAAAAAAACAGATCCAGGATAAAGGTAAGCCAGACGGGAAAACGAGCTTTATCCCGAAAATACTGATAGGTATCAAAACCCACTCCCATCAGACAACCACATAGCGCCATGGACACGACTGTCTGAAGCTGAACGGAGATACTCACTTGAACAACTTACCGAAGAATCCTTTTGACCGATCCCCGGCCTGCCCCTGTTCGAGATAACCCATTTCGTGTACGAGTCCTTCAATGGCAACCTCGCCTGTTTCTAAGCTCAAGTTCTTCATATGCAGATTTTGCCCGCGAATCGTCAGGAAACCGCCTTCTGTTTCAAGCAGGAATTCCTCACTGTCAAAGCTTTCTACATTTTTCACTCCCGAGATGGCAAGGCTGCGTCGATTAATCATTACGACTTCATGGCGAGCCCTTTTATTTGGTTCAATCATGGAAAACCCTCCTCCATTTTGACAAGACCTTTCGGTAACAGACAAGTCGTACTTGTACTATTGTTATGGGGAGGGATTCGTATTTAGAACCTGATTAACGCATGTATTCTTCCTCTTCCTTTTCATCACGAGGAACTGGAATTTCACCAATCACATGATAAAGAGAAGCTGCCTCTTCTTTTCGAGGATTTTCTTTAATATCGTCTACTGCAACCACGACTACCTTTTGCCCAAAACGGATCGCCAGCTTGTCGCCAATCTTCACATTGCTGGAAGCTTTCGCAGGTCGATCATTAATTTCGATTCTTCCCTGGTCGCAAACATCTTTCGCTAACGTGCGTCGTTTAATCAGTCGAGATACTTTGAGAAATTTATCTAATCGCATCGATCGTTGACCCCTTCCCTTTATCAAAAATCTATTTTTATGAGAATTGTTTTGCTTCTTCCCACCACGCATCCATCTCCGCCAAATCCGTTTCCTCAAAGGAACGGTTCGCTTCCCTAAGTTTCTGCTCGATGTAAGCAAAACGATTTTGGAATTTGCGGTTTGTCATGGATAGCGCTTCTTCCGGATCAATTTTGAGGAAACGAGCCAGATTGACAACAGCAAACAGCAGGTCACCCAGTTCGCCCGCTTGCTCATCCTTATCCGCCTGTTTCAATTCCTGATACTCTTCCTCAATTTTGCGGTGAACATCAGCCACATCATCCCAGTCAAAGCCTACAGCGGCGGCCTTTTTCTGTAATTTGTACGCAAACATGAGACTAGGCAAATCTCTCGGAATTCCAGCCAATTTTGAAATCGTTACCGGATCATGCCCCTTGGCTGCTTTCTCCTGTGCCTTAATCTCTTCCCAGTTGGCGAAAGCTTCGTCCGAGTTGCTGGCTGCACGCTCTCCAAATACATGCGGGTGGCGCCGAATCAGCTTTTCATTAATGGCAGCAATGACATCCTCTACCGTAAAATCTCCATCCTCAGAAGCCATTTGAGAGTGAAGCATGATTTGCAACATCAAATCGCCGAGTTCTTCACACATGGCTTCCGGATCATCATCATCGATGGTTTCAACAACCTCGTATGCTTCTTCAATCAGATTTTTGCGGATGCTTTGATGTGTCTGTTCACGATCCCACGGGCAACCCTCAGGGCTTCGCAAAATGGATACAATTTCTTTGAGTGTAGAGAATTGACGGTTTGTCACGCTCTCATCCTCTGTTGGCCCAACATACACAAGGCTCAAATTGCCCAGATGATCAACATGGTCGAGTTCATACAGAGGGACTGTTTCGACCTTTTCCATCGCTTGTACACCCACAGCGGTAACCACTGTCACCGGATACTCGTCTGGAAATACCTCCATCAAGGTCAGTTTCACATCGGAAGCAACAATTCGATCATATACTTGCGCAATCACGGTATGTAAAAGTGGATTCACCTGCTCTACTCGCATGCTTGTCGCATCCAGCAAACTAAATCCCTCGATGGGATCTACTTGCAATCGGGCAAAAAGTGGATCAAGGAAGCTTTGACCACCCTTCACAAGAATGGTCACCTCCTGTTTAGGACCTTCCTCCAGCAGCAGTTGGACAGTTCGTTCTGCCACAAGCGGATGACCAGGGACGGCATAGACAATTTCCCCATGCTTGTTTGCTTCGTATAACAGTTCAGCAGCAATTGTGGAGTAGACAGCATCAAATGTGCCATGCTGCTCGTAGACAGCATCAAATGACTGGAACTCGATACCCTCTTCTCGCAGGTGAGTAACTACGGGATGTTCCGAGGTTCTCAGGTATAGTGTTTTTGCCTGTTGTAACAATCGATAGGTTCCTAACGGCAGTTGGTCTATATCTCCGGCACCTAAACCAATGACATGTATGGTGGAAGCCATTGTTTCCTACCTCCTTCGTAAATGCGTGTTATTAATAACGCAGTAATTTTGCTTTTTGTAGAATAGCCGTAATCCGTTGTCCTTTTGGTAAAAAACGCAGGTCAGCACTCGTGACTCCACCAACCTGAAGAAGGGCAATTCCATAGGTGAGGCCGCCTGCAGCCACTGCAATAATTCCGATAATGGTGTTGGCTAGACGTGTAGACAGCCCAGAAGAGCCTATCACAGCTGCAGTCACCCATTCAACCAGAAGGACAATCACAGACATGATTGCGACAGCAAAAAGCGGTTTTATCACCATTTTACGGATACTAATGACAACACTGGTATGCTTTACAATAGAAAACATGTTGAACACCATTGCTACGATATACGCACACACGGTTGCTATTGCCGCACCGGATATTCCCATCATTGGAATCAGTGCGATGTTCAGGATTAGTTTAACCAACACACCATACGATAAATGCCGGGCAGGAAGCATGACCAAACCGAGCCCTTGCAAAATTCCTGATGTTGCAATACCCAACGTAGCAAAGACAATCGTAAACGCCTGTATTGCCAATGCTTGTGTACCACTTGAATCACCGTACAACATGATGTTGATTGGCTCGGCAAGTAACGTGAGGCCGAAAGTTGCAGGAAGACCAAGCAAAAGTGTCAACCGGATTGCTACATCGGTGCGGTTGGCAATCATTTGATGCTGTTTTTGTGCGACTGCTTCACTGATCGCAGGAACCAATGCCAATGAAAGCGAGGTTGCAAAAAAAGTACCAAATTGAATCAGAGGTTGTCCTCGATCAAACGCTCCCTTGAGCAATTTGGCTGCTTCTTCTTCCACTCCGCTCCACAACATCATATTTACCACGGTTACCGAGTCGACCAATGGAACAAGCGGTAGTACCAGTGCACCAAGACAAATGGGGAGAGCGTAATAAAGCAGGCTTCGAATAATGGCTTTGTTTTTTAACGCTGGAACCCGTTGCTTCTGTGTAGGACTGTTATTCCACGCATTGCTTCTGCTAAGCTTTCTCCAGTAGTAGAACAATACCAGAATAGCACCCAATGCTCCCGGGAAGGCTGCAAAAACTGCACCTGCCCCTGCCAAATATGCGTCCTGATAGGATGCCATCATCCAGTACGCTGCTACCAAAATAAAAATCACACGAATCAACTGTTCAATAACTTGCGACACACCTGTTGGCACCATGTTTTGATGACCTTGGAAATACCCTCTCATAATGGCCACAGCAGGTACAAGTGGCAGCGACCAGGCAACCGCACGCAGCGGCAAGGTCAATTGCTCGTCCCCCATTAATTTGGCGATTAACGGAGCGCCAAAATACAACAAGAGAAAAAAGAAAACACCAAGTATGCCTAGTACAATGCTGGCAATACGGAATGATTTACTCGCCCCTCGATAATCCCCGATGGCTACCCGTTCTGAAACAATTTTGGAGATTGCGATTGGAAACCCTGCTGTTGCAAGGATTAACAGTGTTGTATAGAGTGGATAGACCTGCATGTATACATAAAGGCCGATATCACCTGCAATATTCTGGTAAGGTATTCGATAAACTGCACCCAACAGTTTTGAGATCAAGCCTGCAATACCTAAAATGGCAGCCCCTTTCACAAAATGGTTGGCGCCTTTTCTTGCTGACATCATGTGTGTTCCCCTCTCAACCAACAAACTTTGTCTATTATACCATAACCCACCGTAACGACACCCACTCGACGGAAGCAAATGCTACCGTTGGGCGGTGCCCCAAATTCCACACCAACTCGGCGGAAACAATAAAAAAAGCAACCCCATATAATTGGGATTGCTCTGCCGGAATGGTAGCAATAAAACGGCTGTTAGCCATGCTTAGTAAAAAACGTCTCGACGTTTTTCATAAAACTTAAATGTGCCCGCAGGCGGGCAGCAATAAAACGGCTGTTGGCCATGCTTAAGTGAAAAACGTCTCGACGTTTTTCATAAAACTTAAATGTGCCCGCTTGCGGGCAGCAATAAAACGGCGATTAGCCGTTTTATTGCTCCATCTGTTTCGCAAGGAAGCCTGCTGCTGTTTCTGCCATTTTCACTTCTAGATCGCCCATTTTCGCAGTATCATTTTTGCTGATCAAAATGACTGCTCCAATCGGGTCGCCTCCCGCTACAATTGGTGACACTACGAAGGATGAGTACTGTTCATTCATGTCACGACAAATTTCATACTGCCCCGGGTTCTTCTCCAAGCGGCTTTTGCGGTCTTCCAAAGCCTTTTCCACGATATTTCCAACTGGTTTCTCCATGTATTCCTTTTTCGAGGTTCCGGAGACAGCAATAACTGTATCACGGTCTGAAATCAAAACGATGTGATTTAAGCTTTCGAATAGGGAGTCAGCATATTCTTTAGCAAAATCGCCCAATTCACCAATTGGCGAATATTTCTTCAGAATAACTTCGCCATCACGATCAACAAAAATCTCAAGAGGGTCACCTTCACGAATGCGCAGCGTACGACGGATTTCCTTTGGGATCACGACCCGTCCGAGGTCGTCAATTCGACGAACAATACCTGTTGCTTTCATAGTCATGTTGCCTCGCTTTCTTGAGAAGTTGGGTAGTGAAACTTCTGAGGTTAGCTGTATCATTTCCGAAAATACGTATTTTTACTATGTCTTGGCTCTTCCAATGATTACCTATGTTGGTTGTACTCTCCCCCGGGTGGTAGCGAGTGACTTTAGTATTCACTTAGCCTTCAAGATTATTCAACAAAACGAAAAAACAGGGAATCGCATCGATCCCCTGTTTTTCTGCTATTTTTTAGCTGGCGTTGGTTCAGGAATATTCCATTTGGTTACAAGCTTGTCCAGCTCTTCTTTGAGGAATTTGTCATAGCCAACTTGCAGTGCTTGTGCGCGAAGTTTTTCTTCATTTTTGGAACGAGCTTCAACACGGATAATGTGGTAACCGTAATCCGTTTTTACAGGTGCACCGATTTCATTCAATGGTTGTGTCAGAGCAGCCTTTTTGAACTCTGGTACCCAGTCGTTCACATCAGCATTCTCATAAAGTCCGCCTGTTTCCTTGCTGCCTGGATCGTCAGTAAATTCTTTCGCAAGTTTTGCGAAGTCTTCACCTTTTTTCAAGCGAGTAACCAGATCATTAGCGAGCTTCAAAGCTTCTTCCGGTTTACGCTTTTCGGTTCCAATGAGAATATGGCGAACAGAAGCCTTGGTATAGGCATCTTTATTCGCTTCGTACTCTTTGTTCAGCTCTGCTTCGGTTACACTGCTCTTCAATACCTCAATCGAACTGTTGATCAACGTCATCTGATTTTTCAGCTCTTCTTCTGTCAGTCCATGCGTTTCGAGAAGCTTTTTGTAATTAGCTTCATCATTGTTTAGCATTTGCACGTACTGCCCTTTGAGGCCAGCGTAGGTTGCTTCTGATTGCTTGCTTGCCGCATCCTTCGCCTTTGCGTCCGCACGAGAAGCTAAAATGATCGTACCTGTGTACTCACGCACGTAGTTTTGTAGAGCTGTCTTGTCGGCAGCTTCAATCATTTCCCGTTGTTGCGGGTTAAAGAAGGAAATCGTTCTGAGGAACGTCTCGAACTGCTTCCCTGTCAGCTTTCCATCTTTGTACTCCACTACTGCATCTTCTGCACCAATCGTGAATGGAACTTTCAACGGCGGGAATTGAGCAAGTGGGTCAGTGGCTGCATTATTATTTTGGTCTGCTCCCGGAGCAGGTTGTGACTGACCAGGTTGAGCTGGTTGCTGCGCTTGGTTATCACTTTTTCCACAGCCAGCCAAAAGTGCAATCGCTAATGTCGTTGTCGACAATACCATCAAGAAACGCTTGGCAGTCGTTTTCTTGCCTTTTGTCATTGAGAAAACTCCCTTCTGTTCTGCTTCAGTACCTATGCCTTTACGTCGCAAAGGAAGCGTCTGCCGCAGTATCTTTCCGAACCTGGTGGAATTCGCTGAGCAGCTTTTCGACCATCTTGACGCTGTCTTCTGCGCTCAACCCTTTTACTTTAACAGTAATGATGATTTGTTGTCCACCTGAGAGACCCACACGACGATCCCACTTGTTCGTCAGCGTGAACAATGCGCCACCGTCAATGTTGGTGTTTTGACTAGGATGCAGGTGAATTTTGATGACGTCAGGGTCTTTCTGGCTAATTTCGACAATATGATGGCGGATGGCAAACACTCGCAGTCTGGCAATCATCAGCAAGTTCTCTACCGGTTTTGGAATATCGCCAAAACGGTCAATTAACTCTTCTGCCAGATCATCCACTTCTTCCAACGAAGAGGCAGCTACGAACTTCTTGTACATCTCGATCTTCTGTCGAGAATCAGTAATGTACAGGGAAGGAATGTAGGCATCCAATTGAATGTTGATTTCCACAGGAGAGACAGCTTCCTGTTTGGTTTCACCTCTGAGTTCATCAATGGCTTCTTTCAACATTTGGGTGTATAAATCAAAACCAACTGTATTAATAAAGCCATGTTGTTCGGCTCCAAGCAAGTTACCGGCACCACGAATAGCCAAGTCTCGCATCGCAATTTTAAATCCGGAGCCAAGCTCAGTGAATTCTTTAATTGCTTGCAGCCTCTTCTCCGCCACTTCTGTAAGGACTTTGTCTTTTTGATACGTGAAATAAGCAAAGGCAATTCGGTTCGATCGACCGACACGCCCACGCAACTGATACAACTGGGAAAGTCCCATTTTATCAGCATTGTAAATAATCAACGTATTTACATTCGGGATGTCAACACCTGTCTCGATGATGGTTGTGCTGACTAACACATCGTATTGACCATCAAGGAAATCAAGAATGACACTCTCCAGCTCCCCTTCGTTCATCTGTCCGTGAGCGACGGCAACACGGGCTTCTGGGACAAGCATGGAGATATGTTCGGCCATCTGTTCAATCCCTTGGACCTGATTGTACAGGAAGAATACTTGCCCTTCCCTTGCCAACTCACGCTCGATTGCTTCTCGGACGAGTGTCGGATTGTACTCAAGTACGTAGGTCTGCACAGGAAAACGATTCTCTGGAGGTGTCTCGATGACAGACAAATCACGTACACCCAACATGGACATATGGAGGGTACGCGGTATCGGAGTCGCAGTTAATGTAATAACGTCTACATTTGTCTTGAATTGTTTTAACTTTTCCTTGTGACTTACCCCGAATCGTTGCTCCTCGTCGACAATAAGCAGTCCTAGATCACGGAACTTGATATCCTTGGAAAGCAATCGATGCGTACCGATGACTACATCGACTGTTCCTTCTTTCAGCCCCTTCATCGTGGCTGTCTGGTCTTTGCGAGTGCGGAATCGACTTAACACTTCGACACGAATCGGATAGTCCGCAAAACGCTCGGAGAACGTCTGAAAATGCTGTTGCGCCAGAATGGTTGTAGGCACGAGGACAGCAACCTGCTTGCCTTCCATGGCCGATTTGAAAGCGGCTCGAATCGCTACTTCCGTCTTGCCGTAACCTACGTCCCCACATACTAGACGATCCATTGGACGCTTTCGTTCCATGTCTGTTTTGACCTCAGCGATTGCGCGAATCTGATCATTTGTCTCTTGATACGGGAACATGGCTTCGAATTCACGTTGCTCTGTCGTATCCTGACTAAACGCATATCCTACGGCAGATTCACGAGCAGCGTAAAGCTTGATCAAATCTTCTGCAATATCCTTCACAGAAGATTTCACCTTGTTCTTAACCCGCTTCCACTCACTGCCTCCCAAACTGTATACTTTCGGTTCATTCTCTTCACTTGCAACATACTTCTGAACGTGATCAATCTGTTCAATCGGGACGAACAAGCTATCTCCGCCTGCATAACGAATGTGCAAGTAATCTTTGTGTATCCCGAGAATCTCTTTCGTTTCAATGCCAAGGTACTTGCCGATCCCGTGATTGATGTGTACGACGTAATCTCCGGGCTTCAGTTCAAGGTAATTCTTGATGCGTTCGGCATTGCTCATGTTCTGCTGTACCTTGCGAGCTTTACGCTGCTTGGCGGTAAAAACTTCCCCTTCCGTCACCACAACTAAACGGTTCAATGGCAACTCAAAGCCCGATTGCAGATTCCCAATAATGATGGCAGGTCTCCCTGGTGGCACGGCTGTAACCGGTTCCAACAACAAATCCGCTTCCATCTCATAATCATGAAGCACACGTTCCAGTCTCTTTGCCCGTTCTGCATCTGCTGCAATGAAGAGGATTTGATTCTGTCCCTTTTTCCATCGGTTCAGTTCGTTCTTGAGCACGTTCATTTGACCGTGGAAATTTTGCATGGTTCTACAGTTGAAGTTGACGATATTTTGTGGCTGTGTTTTTGGGATTTGACGCAGAAACAGCGATAAATATAATAGCTGTCGTTTTTTTGATTCATGGACTATCTCATCATAGCTGGTGGAGAGCTCCAGGTTGAACATGAACTCGCCATCATTACTTCTAGCTGTAAGCCACTCCGTCTCTTCTTTATGTAACTGCCCAGCAGTTTCTAATACGCGAGAAGGTTCATCGAAAAGCAAAACTGTGTCACTCGGCAAATAGTTAAGAATAGTCTCATTCATCGGGTAAATGGCTGAGATATAGCTGTAAAGATGCGCAAATCGATGCCCTTGCTGCAGCAGCTCGACATCCCCACCGATTTTCTTCATCAAGCGCTCTTTGGTCACGGTGTCTTTGACTTTGGCGATTGTTTCTCCCAGCTTTTTCTCAAGACGGACAGCAGCTTCTTTCAACGCCTGTTCTGTTACGATCATCTCTTTGACAGGCCCTACAGAATACTTCTGAACCGTTTCCTTGGAGCGTTGGGTTGCCATGTCAAACGTACGAATGGAGTCAATCTCCACATCGAACAATTCAATACGCAACGGCCACTCGGAATCAATCGGATACAGGTCGATAATGCCGCCACGAACACTGATCTCCCCTTTTCGTTCCACTAGGTCAACCCGTTCATAGCCAAGCTCTATCAACCTAGCAAGAAACTGATCCAAATCTAGTTGATCGCCTACTTGCAGCTCAATCTGGGAGCTTCTCCATACGTCGGAAGGGACGATGTAGCGTCTGATACCCGCAAATGGCACAACTAAAATACCCGTAAAGCCATGGGCTAAACGGTTAAAAACTTGTATCCGCTGGGCTAGCATCTCCGGACTGGCAATCGCCATCTCCGAACCGATCAACTCATTGGCAGGGAATAACAGCAGTTGGTCGCTTGCTACCAATTCGGTTAGATCCTCATATACCTTTTGTGCCTGGTACATGTTATGCGTCACAATACAAATCGGCCGCTTCACTTCCTGATACAATGCAGCCATTAGCACCTGGCGCGAAGAACCCGCGAGACCAGCAATTAATTGTTCATGTAATCCCCGTGACAAGCCGGCAGCAATTGTCCCAAAATTGGAGTCTTCTCTCAAGGGATTGATGATGACTTGCATTCAATAGTCTCCTCTCCGGCCTTTCTCTCATGCGAAAATAAGCCTTAGCTTACCAGTAAGCCAAGGCCAAATTCGTTGCAAGCCTTCGTTCTTATTGGAGCGGGTTGCCGACTAACGATAATTCCGGATGCTGATCCAATGCATCCAGACAATAGTCACATAAAATCCGGATTACCGTGTCCCCGCCTTGTTCTTTGGATATTATATGTTGACGTTCTTCTGGGGTCAAGGAATTGAGTCCTAATTGGTCTTCTGAGACATCAGAGCGAGTAATCTCACCAATTGTCATCCCACAACAACGGCATTCATAGCGATAACTCATTGTTAGCCACCCCCATCCATTCTTTACATGACTAGTATGTACGAATTTCTGGGGGAAAATACTAATGGTGCCTGTTCACAGTACTTATGCAGGATTATATTTGTTCATGACATTGATAAAACTTTCCGTCATCCACGCAGAAGCAGCATCTGTTGCAACTTCAATCGCCTGATTGATTTCTCCTTGATCTGCCTTCGAAAATCCACCTAGCACGTAATCACTCACACTTCTGCCTGATTCCGGTCGATCAATGCCGATCTTGATTCTCTTAAATTCTTGCGTTCCCAGGTGGGCAATCAACGATTTAATCCCGTTGTGTCCTCCTGCGCTGCCTTTTGCTCGAAGGCGCAGCTTTCCGACAGGTAAATCCAAATCATCGAATATCACTAGGATATCCTCATGGCTCAACTTGTAGAACTTTAAAATTTCTGCGACAGATTCTCCTGACAAGTTCATGTAGGTTTGCGGCTTTACAAGGAGGACTTTTTGCATGTTAATCCTGCCTTCCCCGACAATTGCCCGAAACTTCTGTTGTCCCACAGGGATGTTCCATTTTTCACTAATTTTATCTATGGTCATAAACCCGACATTATGTCTTGTATCTTCATATTTTTTGCCGGGATTCCCCAGTCCAATAATCACTTTCACGAAAAACTCCTCCAAACCGTTTGTCACTAAACCCCTTTCCTTTCATTCTACATGAACAAATACGATGCGTAAAATGCTCGCCCTGTATGTGGTCTGAGTGAAAATAAAAAAAGTGCACCCTTTTTCCTCTGGTGCACTTACATAACGGAAGCTATACGGTTTTGGCTTGCTCCACTGGAGAATCAGCAGTTTCTGCGACGGCTTCAGCAGCACCTTCCGCATTTTCAGCTTCCCCTGTTTTCACTTTCGGAACTAATACACTAACGATTACCTCTAATTCATCCAAGCCTACATCGATGTTCGGGCCAATTGACAGATCCTTCACAAGAACAACATCACCAATTTGCAACCCTTCGACATCGACTGTGAAGGATTCCGGTATTTCCATTGGCAAGCACGAAATCTCGATACTATGCCGAACAAGTGAAGCAATTCCGTACTCCGGGTCACCAATCAGATGAATGGGAACGGACGTATGTACCTTTTCATTCATATTAATTTGTTTGAAGTCTGCATGCTGAAGATTTCCCTGAACCGGATGGCGTTGCAATTCATACACCATCACATTATGTTCTTTTCCATTCACACTCAAAATGAACGGAAGATTCGTCGATTGATGTCGCAAAGCTTGATCTAAATCTTTCGCCTTTATTTTCAGCGGGAGATTCGATACTTCCGTTCCGTAAATAACAGCAGGAATCCACCCATTGCGTCGGAGCTGTTTATTCACGTTGCCTTCTCCAGATTCACGAGTATACGCTTGAATCGTACGCACAACAAAAAACCCCCTCGACATACTAGAAATTCCTTCTTTTCTAGCTTGTCCATATGAGGGGGTTTTGAACCAACGATCACTACATTCCGGTGATATTAGTCGAATAATTTACTTACAGACAGTTCTTCATGTACACGAATAATGGCTTCACCAATGATTGGTGCTACAGAAAGAACCTTGATTTTGTCGATTAATTTATCTTCAGTCATTGGGATTGAGTTTGTAACAACCAACTCACGGATTTTGGAGTTAGCAATACGCTCAATAGCAGGACCGGACAATACCGGGTGTGTGCAGCATGCATAAACATCACGTGCACCTGCTTCTACCAATGCACTTGCTGCCAATGAAATAGTTCCTGCCGTATCAATAATGTCGTCAATAATAATAGCTGTTTTACCTTCGATATTACCAACAATGTTCATTACTTCGGCAACGTTTGGCTCTGGACGGCGTTTGTCGATAATGGCAATCGGAGCTTCCAGACGCTCAGCCAATTTACGTGCACGGGTTACACCGCCATGATCAGGTGAAACGACAACGATATCTTTCAAGCCTTTTTCACTAAAGTAATTAGCCAGGATTGGCACCCCAAGCAAATGATCGACCGGGATATCGAAGAAGCCCTGGATTTGAGTAGCGTGTAAATCCATCGTGATCAGGCGATGAGCGCCTGCAGTCTCGATCAGATTTGCTACCAGTTTAGCTGTGATCGGATCACGAGCACGTGCTTTGCGATCTTGACGAGCATACCCATAGTAAGGGATAACCACATTAATACTCTTGGCAGAAGCACGCTTCAACGCATCAACCATGACAAGGAGTTCCATCAGGTTTTCATTAACTGGAGCACTAGTTGGTTGGATAACGAACACGTCACATCCACGGACACTTTCATTCAATTTGATTTGGCATTCACCATCACTGAAGCGTACTGCTGAAGCGTTTCCGAGCGGCAATCCGATGTGCTCAGCGATCTCGCGAGAAAGTTCTGGATTCGCATTACAAGTAAATACCTTCAGTTTTGGATCGCGGTAATTAGCCATTATCTTAAGAGACCTCCCGTTATTTATCCTTGTTGTGCTTACGAGGCATTTTTGCCGCGTAGCCTGGTTTATTGACTTGGCGTTCCCTAGCTATAGCAAGTGCATCATCTGGGACATCTTGATTGATTGTTGAGCCGGCAGCAATGTATGCTCCTTTACCAACCTGAACCGGAGCAACCAAATTCGTGTTGCAACCGACAAAAGAATGGTCACCGACAATGGTTTTGTGCTTTACCGCACCGTCATAATTTACAGTTATCGTTCCACAGCCAATGTTTACACCTTCGCCAATTTCCGCATCGCCAACATAGCTCAAATGAGGTACTTTGGTTCCTTTACCCAGCTTGGCGTTTTTCAACTCGACAAAATCGCCAACCTTCACTTGAGGACCAATGTGGCTTCCCGGTCTTACATAAGCGTAAGGGCCGACTGTAGCTTTTTCTTCAACAATGGATTCTACTAAAACTGAGTAAGTAATCGATACGTCATCTTTCACTACTACATTACTCAAATCAGTTTGCGGGCCAATAACACAGTTAGCGCCAATCTCCGTATTTCCACGAAGAATGGTTCCTGGGTAAAGAAGCGTGTCAGAACCGATGATTACCCCTGATTCAATATATGTTGAGGCCGGATCAATAATCGTAACTCCGTTGCGCATATGGTTCTCATTAATTCTCTTGCGCATGTAAGCTTCCGCTTGGGAAAGCTGCACACGATCATTAACACCCATCGTCTCGTCCGGGTCTTTGGAAACAAATGCAGTTACTTTTTCGCCTGCTTCACGCAGTATACCAACACAATCCGTTACGTAATACTCCCCTTGAACATTGTTGTTCTGAACCTGGGATAGTGCGTGCAAGAGTTTTTGGTTGTCAAAACAGTAGATACCTGTGTTGATTTCCGTAATGGCTCTTTCTTCTTGTGTAGCATCCTTGTGTTCAACGATTCGCAATACTTCCCCGACTTCATTTCGGACCATTCGTCCATATCCGGAAGGGTCGCTTAAAGTAGCAGTCAAAACGGTTGCAGCAGAATCTTGTTGCTCATGGAATCGCAAAAGCTCCGTCAAAGTCTCTTGGGATAAAAGTGGTACATCCCCGTAAAGAATAAGAGTCGTCCCTTGCTTTTCTTCCAGGAACGGAACCGCTTGCAATACCGCATGTGCAGTACCTAACTGTTGGGCTTGAAGTGCATAAGAGACCCTGTCGCCTATCGTCTCTTTCACTGCCTCCGCCCCGTGGCCAACAACAACGACAATGTCTTGTACCTGCATGTTCTCCAGCGTATCTACCACATGTTGTACCATTGGTTTTCCGCATACAGGATGAAGAACTTTATACAGCTTCGACCTCATTCGCGTGCCCTGTCCGGCAGCGAGAACGACGGCATGTATTGTAGACATGATTAACCTCCAGCATATAAGTTCCATCATGACTATATCTTAATCGTATGGTGATTTCAAGAGAAGGCGAGTGATTTTCATGGACAAAATTGATGTGTTTTTTTGCCTTCATTCCATATTTATGCTGATAACAACCGAATCGGAACAAAACGGTTGTAACCGTTTTGTTGACCGCAAGCGGTCAAATCTACTTTTATGAAAAACGTCGAGACGTTTTTCACCACGGTTGTAACCGTTTTGTTAAATAAAAAAACACTAGGACAATTTTTATCCTAGTGTTCTGCGGTTATAGAATTAAGCACCAGCTTCAACTTGTGCTTCTTCTTCCAACCCCACTCGATCGTATTCGGCCAGTACCGCTTGCTGGATTTTTTCACGAGTTGTGGAAGAAATTGGATGAGCGATATCACGGAATTCGCCATCAGGTGTACGTTTGCTTGGCATAGCTACAAACATGCCATTGTTGCCATCAATCACGCGAATGTCATGAACAACAAATTCATGGTCAATCGTAATTGATGCAATTGCTTTCATTCTTCCATCCGTGTTTACTCGGCGGAGTCTTACGTCTGTTACTTCCATCATGTTCACTCCCTTTATCTATATAAGGCTTATCTACCTATTTCCACATGATGGTTAATTAATCCTTCTGAATATGTGAAAATTTGTAAAACAATTGGATATTTTTATTTAATTCCTAACCGATATATGCAATTACTTCGATTTCCACCTGAACATCTCTTGGAAGACGCGCTACTTCAACAGTGGAACGAGCCGGGCGATGGTCACCAAAATAGTGAGCATACACCTCGTTCAAACGAGCAAATTCATTCATATCTTTAATAAACACAGTTGCTTTCACAACGTGTTGCAGGGAAGCACCCGCTTCTTCTAAGATCGACTGCAAGTTGGCAAATACTTGATGAGTTTGCTCTACGATATCACCCGTAACCAGGCTTCCATCTGATTTGAGCGGGATTTGTCCAGATGTATACAAAAATGGTCCAACCTTGGTTGCTTGTGAATAAGGGCCAATTGCCGCAGGAGCTTTATCAGTAGAAACATAAGAAATTTGACTCATCATGATCGAACTTCCCTTCCGTTTAAGAAATAGATGCTGTTAGCGATTGAAATAGCTGCCAAGCTCAATTTCAATTTGCTTTTCTTTCACATCAACGTCTTGCAGCCTAGCCAAGGAAATATATTCCTCTACAAGGCGATCCGATACATCTGCTGTCTCAACCAGCACTCCGCAGCCAACCACTGTTGCCTGGAACTCCTGCAACAAGTCGATCATGCCACGGATAGTTCCGCCCGCTTTCATGAAGTCGTCCACAATCAATACACGAGATTGTTCGGCGAGCGCACGTCTGGCAAGCGACATCGTTTGAATGCGCTTACTTGAGCCAGAGACATAGTTAATACTAACGACCGATCCTTCTGTGACCTTGTTGTCCCGACGAACAATGACGACAGGTACATTAAGGTACGTAGCAGTTGCATAAGCAAGTGGAATACCTTTTGTTTCCACAGTCATGACGACTTCGACATCCTTGTCAGCAAATGCCGATGCAAACAACTTCCCGATCTTTCCGAGCGTCTTTGGATTACCGAGAATGTCTGACATATACAGATATCCTCCTGGTAACAATCGCTCTGGTTTCTCGAGTTGGGTAATCAACTCTTTCATAAATTGGCTTGCCTGCTCTGCACTTGTTCGAGGGATAAACTTCACCCCGCCGGCAGCGCCTGCCACCGTCTTCAAAATCCCTACGCCTTCGCTTTCAAATGCCTCTTTGATGATCGACAAGTCTTCACTGATGGATGACTTCGCTGAACCGTACTCTTCCGAAAACATCGTAAGCGGGATTAAGGTATGAGGGTGTGCAAGCAGGTACTGCGTCATATCCACCAAACGTGCGCTTCTGCGCATTTTCTTCATCCTAGAATCCTCCAAACAAAATCCGAATATTATGTTGTTAATTTATCATTTATGTACGGATTTACGCAAGTATTTCTGCTTCTGCCATGCCTAACATTCGCACAACGTATACATCTTTTACAAAACCACGCAAGGCATTATAAATCCGGTGAACTTTTGCCTCTTTTTGAACCAGGGCATAAACGGTTGGGCCACTTCCGGACATCAATACTCCATCCGCACCTGATTCCAGCATCAATTGCTTGATCTGCCTCACTTGCGGATACTTTTGCAGTGTGACATTCTCCAATACATTTCCTAATGAATAAGCCATTGCCCAGAAATTTTGTTCTTCAATCGCACGTAGCATCGCTTTCGTATTGGGATGATTTGTTATTTCCTGAACGCGAAGATTGCCGTACACATCTACTGTTGACACTCCGATAGGCGGTTTGGCTAAAACAACCCAGCAAGGTGCAGGAGATGATAAATGCGTAATTAGCTCTCCCCTCCCTTTGGCTAAAGCTGTTCCGCCGTACACACAAAACGGAACATCTGAACCGATCTGAGCGCCTATCTCTGCCAATTCATCCAATGACAGATTAAGGTCCCACAATTTATTTAATCCTCGCAACGTCGCAGCTGCATCGCTGCTTCCTCCTGCCAAACCTGCCGCTACAGGGATTTGTTTATCGATATGAATCCGCACACCCTTTTGAACGTTATACAGCTCTTTGAGAAGCTTGGCGGCTTTGTATGCATGGTTACGAATGTCGTCCGGCACAAAACTGGCAGAGCAATCAAGTGTGATCTCATCATGTTCAAGCAATGTTAGATCCACCCGATCAGCTAGATCAACAGTAGTCATGATCATCTCCACCTCATGATAACCGTCGGGCCGCTTGGAGAGTACGTCCAACGTTAAGTTAATTTTGGCTGGCGCTTTGACTGAGATCCGCACCGTCTTCACCTCTGTCTTAACAATTCTAATTCCCTATTCTATCATAGGCAGAATCATCCATGCCAGTTATTACATCAACCACATTTCGTTAAGGAAATTACGAGATCATTTACCCAGACAATCTGGAAATTCTCACCGTGGTTTTCCCCGCTATAAATGCAAAAAACGACCCTTTTCAGGATCGTAATGCGTAACTGTCCGATCAAACGTGAAAGTCCCTGCTTTTCTTACTACTAATGTACAGATAACCGGCTGCAATGAGAATGATGGCAATAGTAGATTGTCCCAAAAAATTAAATCGGAGGATAGACTCCAGAGTAAATATGGCAAAGAAAAGTAACGATGAACTGCCGAGGATGAATACTGGAATAAGCAACCACTTGTTGCGTCCGCCAAACCAATAGAATTCAAGCAATCCAAAAGCTACTGCCAAAGGAAAGCCTGGCCACAAGTACGCCCAAAGGTCAAACAGCATGGAAAATTGGCATACAACCCCCGCTACAAGCAATATCCCCCCTGGAATTAACAACCCTGCACTCTTTCGCTTGGTGACAACAAAGTACAACCAATGAAATAAAAGGCCGAGTGGTATCATAAACAGTGTTGGCCAAAAATAAGTAAATACAACTCCCGGGTCGATGAAATCGCTTTTGCTTGTTAAAAGAAATGCTCCCAGCAAAATAAGCAAAAATCCCCCAACAACATTCCTGTCCATGATAACCTCCTGTATGCACCATCTTATTATTTCATCGTACTTCATGTATCATCGCACCTCAATTGTCCCGAAGAAGGAGAACGCCTCCTGCTTAAGACGGATACAGCAGAAAATAAAAAAGCCAGGGAGACTTTTCCCCGGCTTCCTTGTCTGTCAACGAGTTCCATTGGTGTTTTGCTTGGCTAACGCTTCTTCGGCTATCTGGATTGCCCTTTTCACGAGATTACCTGCATCACGAGTGGTGATACCTCCCCACCCGTCCTGTTTGACCGTCTCGTAAATTCCTAGATCCTTGGCGAGCTCCATTTTGAACTGATCCGACATAATACCGCGTCTGCGACCCATTGCTTCACAGCCCCCTTCCTCGTTGACAAGAATAGTATGCGCCAACTTGGCAAAACAAAAACAGTAGAGCCAATTGGCTCTACTGTTGAATGAAGGTAATCCTGATGTGTTCTTCGTCACGACAAACTGTCAACTCTACTGTCTCCGTCAAAATATCAGCATAGCTATAAGAGACACGCTCAAACAGTTGATCGTCATCAAGCTTGACAACAAATACAGAAGGGTAAGTTTCTTCGAGGATGCCCGTCCGCTCGACGGTCTTACGGCGACCACCATTGGCTTTCAACAGGATGCGTTCACCAATGTGAAGGTCTAAACTGCGTTTAATATCTAGTAACGCGTTTCTGGCCATCTTGTATTATCCACCTCGCTTGTTTCTATTATAACAGTCTACTGTTAGTGTGTCAAATAAATTTAAAATTATAGCAACCAAATTCACTTTTTGTCAACGACTATTTTTTCAGTGATTTTGTTGAAATATGCCTATAATAAGGCAAAAACACACCTTTCTTTACGCAACACAGGGATTATGTACGTAAAAGGTGTGTTTTTCTTATTTTCCTAGTAAAGCAGCAAAAGAATTTGACAGTTTAGCAAACTCTTCTATAGATAATGTTTCTCCTCGTCTTGAAGGATCGATTCCAGTAGCCTCCAGCGCCTTCAAAACAATATCCTTCTGATCCTTGCTTACCAGATTACTTGTGAGATTATTCAATAGAGTTTTCCTGCGTTGTCCGAAACTTGCTCGTACCACACGGAAAAACAATTCTTCATTTTCCACATGAACAGCGGGCTGTTCACGAATCGACAACTTCAATACAGCAGAATCAACATTTGGCTTCGGCACAAAAACACTGGCTGGAACAATCATCGCTATTTCCGCATGGGCATAAAATTGTGCAGCGACACTTAGCGAGCCATAATCTTTCGTACCCGGTTTGGCAGCAATCCGATCCGCAACTTCTTTCTGGATCATAACAACAATATGCTGCAAGGGGAGCTGTTCCTCTAACAGTTTCATCAGAATTGGACTTGTCACGTAGTACGGCAGATTGGCCACAACACTAATTTGTTGATACCCGTCCAATTTCTCTTTGATTAACTCACTTAAATGTAATTTGAGTACATCTCCATGGACGACTTCTACATTGTCATACGGGGAAAGCGTGTCCTGAAGAATCGGCAACAGTCGCTGGTCAATTTCAATCGCCATTACTTTCCCTGCTGCTCGGCACAGTTGCTCCGTTAACGCACCGATCCCCGGGCCAATTTCAATAACAGCTTTCTCTTTGGTTAGTTCCGCCGCTCCTACAATATTATGCAGGATATTGGTATCTACCAGAAAGTTCTGTCCCAAACTCTTCTTGAACGAGAATCCATACTTCTCTAGAATCTGTTTCGTTCGGGTCGGTGTGGCAATATCTTTTTGTTCGATGAACGTCACACTAAAGCCCTCCCTTCTCCAGTTTGCTAATGGCATCAAGGAACTCTTTGCGAGAGATCTGGAACTGGTTCAGCCTTCTGTGCATTTGTTGTGCATTCGCATACCCGATGCCGAGGATTTCTCCCAGTTTCATTCTGCGTTCCTTTGCTTGTGGATGAGCAGTCAACCCTGCCTCTACAACGTCGTGAAATGATATCTCATCTTCCTGTTCCAGCATCTCTGTCCTCACTTCTGACAGCGCACGGATGATTACTTCTGGCGTAGCGTTCTCTACCCCTACATCTCCTTTTTTCAAGCCATCTTCCTGCGTGATAAAGGCATGCTTGCATCCAGGTACAGCCTTGCTGATAATTTTGCGGATGCGCTCTCCCGGATAATCGGGATCAGTAAAAATGATGACCCCCCGTTTTTCCTGGGCAAGGCGAATTTTGCGAATCGTATATTCGTTAATAGCTGATCCACCAGTTTCAATTGTATCTGCTCGAACAGCACGTTTGATTGCGGCTGTATCATCTCTACCTTCAACAACAATAACCTCTTTTATTTTTTTCAGAGACTGATCTTTCATTCCTATCGTTCATCCTTTTGGGGTATTTATCTTTGAGGTGAAATTATCCATCAGCTTACCATATCTTCAGGCAAAGCAAAAGACAGGAGGGTTTCCTCCTGCCTTTTACCAGTTTGGGTTCTTATGGTTTATTCGGCCCGATAATATAAACGGTCCTTCCACGTTTGCGGCCAAACTGAATTGCTTCCGATTCACTGCCAAAGAAAACATCGATTTTGTTTCCTTTCACAGCTCCCCCCGTATCCTCCGCACGACGATATCCAATTCCGTCGATGTATACCCACCAACCCATTGGAATCACGTTCGGATCAACGGCAATCGTTCTTCCTGCTGATGCTTTTGTTCCTGAGGCGGTTCTCGTTCCTACTGCTGGAGAATACGCTGTTAGGCTCACATTCTTCAGCACCTGTTTGGCACGGACAACTTTACCACCACGAGAGATAGAAGCAGCAGCAACAGATTGTTTTTGACCTGTCCCGACCAGAAGTACCTGATCCTGTTTCGGGTTGACAACTTCCCGCTTCACCAGTTCACGTGTTACTTCCTTGCCATTTTCCAATGACACCTTGTAATGCACTAACACTTTCCCTGGTTGCCCTTTTCGCAGGATACGCGTCTGACCTTTTGTCAGAGATGCGTCGGCTTTGCGAATTTCCTGAAAAGGAACATCTTCTTGCACTTGTACGACTTTTTCGTCTAAGCGACTAATCGTAATTTTTGTATCCTTCGAAATCGTCGATGTTAAAGCAGGTTGAACCTTGTCTTGTTTCCTGAGGGTAATCCCAGCATCTGCTAGTACACTAGCTACGTCTCGTTTTATTGTATGTACCATTTTTGTCTGTCCATCAAAATGGACAGGCACAGCCCAGCTCGTTTGCAATTGGATAGTCATAGATTCTTCAAGAGTTGTCGTAGCTTGAGGTGTTAAGATATCGTTGGTGAGCACAGTAATTTTCTGCTCATCAAGGAAATCCTCGACCGTTTCCGCTTGCGTCTCATATGTCTTGGTAACGCCATCAACCGTTAGCGTTATGTGCTTTGGCTGGTTAGCTAGGATAAAGAAGAAGCTTGCAACAGATAACGTGAGTAAGGCAATCCCCACAGTGAGGATTAACGCCTTGCGCGTCACCCATATCTTGCCAATCTCCATTTTCCACACTCCTTTAACAAAGCCGTCTCGATTTTATGCTACTTTTGTCCTTTTGTCAAATTCCCTCCTCAAAAGTCAAGGTACAAATTGTGCTAAATTGCAGACAGGTTAGCTATTAAACTAACAGATCTGCTTTGTAAAATGATAGGTTCTTCTTGTCGATATGCATGTCGTTTATGTTCTTTTTCGTTCGACAAAAGAGACATAAAGACAATTCATTTGGAAAAGCTGCACCTTTTCATGGTATGCAATGCACATATGAGGTATTACTGATTTCACAAAATTGTGATAAATAACTTGAAATGTATAAATAAAACGCCCCCACAACTGGATGCGGGGGCGCAAGATCTTTGAATTGCTATGGCAACTTGAATAAGCGTTTGGCATTTTCTGTAGTAATTTGGGCCATTTCCTCATAACTGAGATCGTGAAGATTGGCCATTTCCTCGGCAACATATCGTACGTAACCCGTTTCATTGCGTTTCCCCCTGAAGGGATGCGGTGTCAGATATGGACAATCCGTCTCGATCAGCAACCGATCTAATGGAACTTTGCTGGCGACCTCTTTGGGTGTCTTGGCATTTTTGAAAGTCAACGGCCCGCCAAAGGAGATATAGAAATTCATATTCAGAGCAAGCTTTGCTGTCTCCCAACTTCCTGAGAAGCAGTGCATGATTCCACCTACTTCTGCGGCCTTTTCTTCACGCAAAATCTGAATAATATCCTGATGTGCATCACGATTATGAATGATGATCGGCATATTCAGTTTGCGAGCGAGACGGATTTGCTTGCGAAATACTTCTGCCTGAACATCCTTGGGCGAAGTATCCCAATAATAATCGAGACCCATTTCCCCGAGTCCAACTACTTTCGGATGACGACTCAATTCTTCAATCCATTCGAGATCAGCGTCAGTCATATCTTTCGCATCTTGTGGGTGCCATCCTACAACAGCGTAAATGAAGTCATACTTCTCTGCGAGCTCAAGGCAAGTAGGAATGGTTTCACGGTTAAAACCGATATTTACAATGGTGGAAACCCCATTCTCACGAGCACGCTCAATAACTTCATCACGATCTTCGTCAAATTCTTTGGCATTCAAGTGTGCGTGCGTATCAATTAACAAATGGATTCCCTCCTTTCCTTACTTCACAATCGCTCCGTTAGGCATGCTCGGATCAACAGTGGCAAGTGTAAGTTCTTCCCCATGGGATGCGGCAAGGATCATGCCTTGAGACATTAGCCCACGAAGCTTAACCGGTTTTAGGTTAGCAACAACAATCACTTTTTTGCCTACCATTTCTTCCGGTTGATAGAATTTCGCAATGCCCGAAACGACTTGACGTTGTTCATATCCCATATCGAGTTGCAGGACAAGCAATTTGTCTGCATTCGGATGCTTCTCGCAAGCCGTTACTTGCCCAACCCGAAGCTCTACTTTGGCGAAATCATCAATCGAGATTTCTTCCTTGGCATCTGCCGGTTTGTTGTTTGCCTCTGCTGGTTGCTCTGTCGTTGGTTGTGCGGCTTGGCTGTCGTTCACGTTTGCCTCTCCCTTCGTTGCCTCTTGTTTCTTCTTGTTTTCTTCTGCTTGCTTACGAGCTTCTGCAGTAGAAGCATCGATATATTCCAGCTCTTTTTCTACTTCCAAACGAGGGTAGAGCACCTCTCCACGAGCAACTTGGGTTCCAGCATGCAGAACTCCCCATGTTTTGCTTGTGTCCCAACCTTGCGCATCGGATTGCCCTGCAATGCCTAGTTGCTCCCAGATTTTTGCCGGAGTTTTCGTCATGAACGGCTGGATGAGGATAGAGATAATGCGAATGCTCTCTGCCAGGTTGTACATAACAGTACCTAGTCGCGCCTGATTTTCTTCTGATTTCGCCAAAGCCCACGGCTGTGTCTCATCGATATATTTATTCGTCCGTCCGATTAGTTCCCAGATGTGAGTGAGTGCATTGCTAAAGCGCATTTCTTCCAGATGATCTTCTACTAAAGAAGCCGTTTTTGTAGCCAGCGCAATTAATTCATCGTCAAATTCACCTGGTTGAATTGGTGCTGGAAGATTGCCTTCGAAGTACTTCTCGATCATAGCGACCGTACGGCTTACCAGGTTGCCCAGATCATTCGCCAAATCAAAATTGAGTCGTTGCACGAAGCTCTCTGGAGTAAATACACCATCTTGCCCAAAAGCAATTTCACGTAGCAAGAAGTAACGAACCCCATCAGAGCCATAACGATCAATCAGGAACTTCGGATCGATCACGTTGCCTTTGGATTTGGACATTTTTCCATCCGGCATTAGCAACCAACCATGACCGAATACTTGAGTCGGCAGCGGAGCGCCAATTGCCATCAAGAGAATCGGCCAATAGATGGTATGGAAGCGCAAGATATCTTTGCCCACGAGATGAACTGCTGGCCAATAGCGCTGATACTTGCTGTCATCTTCAGACAGGTATCCTAATGCGGAAATATAGTTGGTTAACGCATCGATCCATACATAAATGACATGCTCCGGATCACTGGGAACCTTGATTCCCCAGTCAAACGTACTGCGAGACACACTTAAGTCTTGCAGCCCCGGCTTCAGGAAGTTGTTAATCATTTCATTTTTGCGAGATTCCGGCTGAATGAAATTCGGATGTTCCTCAATATATTGAAGCAGTCGATCCTGATAATTGGACATGCGGAAAAAGTAGTTTTTCTCCTTTACTTTCGAAACCGGGCGGCCACAATCCGGACAGAAGAACCCTTTATCTGTCTTCGCTTGTGTCTCCGTCCAGAAAGCCTCGTCTGGTACACAGTAATATCCTTCGTATTCCCCTAGATAGATGTCTCCTTGATCTAACAGACGTTGGAAAATCTTCTGTACCACTTCCTTATGACGATCTTGTGTCGTGCGAATGAAATCATCATAGGAAATATCAAGTTTGTCCCATAAGTCACGAATCCAATCAACAATCGGATCGATAAACTCCAACGGTTGCTTGCCTTCCTGGGCAGCACGCTCTTGCAACTTTTGACCGTGTTCATCCGTCCCTGTTAAGTAGTAAACATCGTAACCTCTCAATCGTTTGTAACGAGCCATGGCATCAGCAGCAATGGTAGTGTATGCGTTACCGATATGCAGCTTATTGCTTGGATAATAAATAGGGGTAGTTATGTAATAGGTTTTGTTGTTTTTGTCGCTCATGTTCCGATCCTCCTTGTGTTGGTTAGTTAAATCAAGTTCAAAAAGGAGGACAAACAGAGCCTCGAAGTTCAAGGCGCGGAAGACCCGAGGCCGACTAGATGCACCAACGTCCTGTTGGAACGTCGGCACTACCACGTCCTGTGGGGCGCAGCAGAGCATCAAGAGCAGCGGAGGGGCAACGCAACGCAGAAATTCGAACGCTATGTTTCCCGGACTTTTTGAACCTCCTTTAAAAATAAAAAAAGACTCAGCCCCTGATTGGGACGAGTCTGTATACCCGTGGTACCACCCAAATTCTCCACCCTTTCACAAGGAATGGACTTGGCAAGTCTTGTCGACTTTTCCTTTAACGCAGGATACGTCATATGTTTACTGACAAGCAGGCACTTGGTTCAGCTCACACACAAAAACTCCGGGGCCATCTTCGACTACCGCATTATACCGGATTCCACCAATTCCGGCTCTCTGCAATAAGCTGGTGAGTCTACTCTTCCCATCATCGTTTGCATCTTTTCACACTTGCTATTATGTACTACGTTATTCATTTATAAACTTACTGTCAAGAGTAAGAAAAACAGGTACAAAAAAGGACAACGTGCGCAATTAAAAATATTTTGTCGAATCGTATAAAGTTTTCGACAAAATAAACTGGTAATTGTCGTTTAAATTTTCTGGTTATTTTCCAGTTTAAATAGCCTTTTTTTGTAAATTATCCCCTTTAATTGTCATATTCACTACTATTTTTTCACGTTTTTTTAATTATAGCAGATTAAATTGCAGTTTTAGTGATAAACACATCCACTAATTCAATAAAATGTAAAAGGAATTATTGACACCATTTGGAATCACTGGTATGATGGGAACATAATAAATTGTCGAATAATGACGATAAAGCGATTATTCGTCAGTCATACAGCTTCAAAATACTTACAAACTGAGAGGGGAAAATGGTAATGAAATCAACTGGTATTGTAAGAAAAGTAGACGAACTTGGTCGTGTAGTTATTCCTATCGAACTTCGCCGTACACTTGGAATCGCTGAGAAAGATGCGTTGGAAATCTATGTTGACGGTGAGCGCATCATCTTGAAAAAATACGAACCAGCTTGTATCTTCACTGGAAATGCTGACAACCTCGTATACTACAAAGGTAAAATGGTTAGCAAAGATGCAGTAAAAGAATTAATGAACATGATCGACAAGTCCATTGTTGAATAAGCTAGATGCAAAAACCCCCGTGTGAACGGGGGTTTATCTATGATATTCATTATATATTTCACGTTTGGGAAGATTGCGGTCCTGCGCCACTTTTTTGATGGCGTCCTTCTGCCCCTCCCCTTGCTCTATGTAGCGTTCGACATGCTCAATCACAGAAAGAGTTTGCCACCAATCCGCTTCGACCTCATCTTCTCCATCCTTCGCTAGATAGCCTTCAACGACGATACAAAATTCTCCCCGTGCTTCACCAGACTCCAGCCATTCGATCAGTTCAGATAAAGACCCTCTGATGAATTCCTCATATCGTTTGGTCAATTCACGAGCGAGAACCGCTTGGCGATCTCCCAGAACCTCTTGCATTCCTTCCAGTGTTTTGCTGATCCGATGCGGTGCTTCATAAAAAATCAGCGTCTCCTGATATTTTTTCACCCGTTCCAATTCAACTCGACGATCTTTCTTATCCCTCGGCAAAAACCCGCAAAACACAAATTTCTCTGTAGGCAAGCCTGATGCGATCAAGGCAGTCAGCGCAGCATTCGCTCCCGGAATCGGGATCACAGGATAGCCCTGGGCAACAGCATCCCTGACAAGTTCAGCACCAGGGTCTGAAATCGCCGGAAGTCCTGCGTCGCTGACTAGTGCGATCTTCTTTCCTTCAGCAAGCCAGTCCAAGAGCCCCTGTCCACTTGCTTCCTTGTTATGCTCATGGTAGCTAACTGTTCGTTTTTCGATTTGGAAGTGGTTTAAAAGCTTCCTGGTTTGCCTGGTATCTTCACAGGCAATCACGTCCACTTCACGCAGTGTTTGCAGTGAACGGACAGTTATATCATCCAGATTTCCGATAGGCGTTGCAACCAGATACAGAGCCCCTTCCTGTGCTGTAGAGAAACTTTGCTGGCTATTCATTGTCATCCCTTCTTTCGACACCGCTGCAAATCAACATTTCTTTTTTCACACGTGCAAGTTTTTTGATCGCTTCTTCTCTTCGCAATCCCCAAGATCTCGTTTCTCCCTCTTCCACGTAGACAACCTCCGCTGGTACGCGACCACGGGTATACTTGGCCGCCTTTCCTTCATTATGCTGCTGAAGGCGTCGTGCTACATTTGTCGTGTAACCCGTGTATAGTGTTCCGTCTGTGCAGCGAAGAATGTACACGAAGTGGCTGTCATGAGAGGGCATCCCGTTTGCCGTAGTATATTTCGTACAATTCATCACAATATTCTTCTCCCTGCTTGTACACAATGAGCGGTGGCTGGATTCGCAGTTCCGGTTTTCCTCCCCGAGAGCCCTCGACAAGAACCATGTTCGGTTCAGCATCCTGTCTCGGGTGAACCAGCCGCATCCGTTTAGGCTCTATCCCATACTGACGCATAAGGGTAACAATATCAATCAGACGGGTTGCCCGATGAACCAATGCCACCTTTCCCCCGTTCTTTAGCAACTGACTGCTAACACGGATGACGTCTTCCAAATTGAGCAAAATCTCGTGTCTGGCAATCGCAAGATGCTCATTTTCATTTTGTTCCCCGCTTGTTGCAGGCATATACGGAGGGTTGCAGGTGACCAGATCGTACTGTCCATATCCAAACTTCAGTGGTGCATCCTTTACATCTCCCAGATGCATCGTAATTCTTGATTCCAGATGATTCAACTGCACGTTTCGCTCTGCCATGTGGTGAAGGCGCGGTTGAATCTCCACTCCGTCAAAGGTAACAAACGGTGATCTCGTACTCATAATCAGTGGAATTGCCCCGTTCCCTGTGCACAGGTCGATCACCTTCCCCCGTTTGGGAACCGAAGCAAAGCGCCCAAGCAACACGGCATCCATCGAAAAACAGAATACTTCATGACTTTGAATGATCTTCAAATCGTGTGTAAGTAAATCATCAATACGTTCCGATTCATAAACAGGAACATCCGCGAATTCCTTCATCGAACCAAAATCCTTTCTCCTAGACGCTATGTTTCCCGGACTTTTTGAACTTCCTCTCAAAAACACTGATAGTAGGGAAAAGCGACCTGCTCCCACTAGGATACAAGTCGCTTCGAATTTACTTATTGTTTGTGCCTGTTAAAAAAGAGAGGCAGAAGAGGCAATCTCCCTCCGTACGCAAGCTGCCGTAGTGAATATTGCAAATATGGAAACCCTCTGCATATAGACGGGCGAGATTGTCGTACCCTTCACCAACGACTTTGTTGTTCTTTTTGTTCGAAGGTTTGTTTTCCGCTTTCTCTTTTTTCGGGGGGGCTTCTTTCTTCGGTTCCAGTCGATTCCTCAGATGCTCATTTTCGACAAGCAATTGGCCGTTCTCTTCAATCAAAGTGACGATTACATTTTTTAACTCGCCAATTTCTTGATAGAGCTCTCCAATTCTCTCCTCAATGCTTGCCATCTTTACGAAGATATCACGCTTTTCCACCAGACCACCCCATCTCCGCTACCAAACCATTGTATTATGCAACGATTACTGTTCGGCTACTATCTCATCAAGACTAAATTCCATTACTCGTTCCACTTCAGCCAAATCAACCTGAACGGAACGATCAAGAATGTTCAGATTAACAACCTTGCCCGCACCCATGGGTGTCACCACTTTGGTACCGATATCCGGCAACTCATCCTTGGCACTTTCATAATGATCGTTTTCGTATTTCAAGCAGCACATCAAACGGCCACACAAGCCAGAAATTTTGGCTGGGTTCAAAGACAGGCTCTGGTCTTTTGCCATTTTGATCGATACTGGCTCAAAATCCCCCAGAAAAGTGGAACAACACAGCATGCGGCCACATGGACCAATGCCACCTAGCATTTTTGCTTCGTCACGAACACCAATCTGTCTTAATTCAATTCTTGTCCGGAATACGGAAGCGAGATCTTTTACCAACTCACGAAAATCAACTCGACCATCTGCCGTAAAGTAGAAGATAATTTTGTTGCGATCAAAAGTGTACTCTACATCTACCAGCTTCATATCCAGTTGGTGTTCCTGAATTTTGGTCTGACATATTTTAAACGCATTCTTTGCTGCGGATTTATTCTCGTCCACCTGTGTAGCATCATTATCATCAGCAATTCGAATCACTTTTTTGAGTGGAAGAACTACGTCATTCTCACTCACTATTTTTTTGCCGATAACAACCTTGCCGTATTCAACCCCTCGAGCCGTCTCTACAATCACAAAACGATCTTGATCGACTGGTAACTGGTCGGGATCGAAATAATATATTTTGCCCGCTTTTTTAAATCGGACACCAACTACCTCGTACAAACTTTATCCCTCCTGGAGTTGAAGAACCAGCCGCTCCAATGTTAATTGCGCATTGGCATTTCGCTCTATCCGATTTCGCGTCTCCATGGCGAACGCAATTCCTTGCATAAGCTCGGCTTGTGTCCATAAGTAAGCCTGTCCTTCTAGCACATCCTTTTGGTCGCTGTTAATGATTCGAGCCTGTCGCCCTACTTGGATATAAAGGAGATCACGCAGCCAAAGGATGAACAAATCCAGAAACAGAGGCAGCTCCTCTTTCACTCTATCATTCTTGGTAAACAAATCTTGTATCGTAAACAGCGCAAGCGAACTCCGCTGTTTTATTTCCTTCACTAATTGTATCACTATATTTCGAAGCTGTGCAAACCATTCTGATTGGCTTAATTCCCTTGCATCATCCAATTGTACCGTTATTTGGGATGCCGCTTGCGCAAGGCCGGGTGATACCCCTAGTTGAATAAGCTGATTAGCAATAAATTCAGGAGATAATGGCGAAAACGAGATGGTTTGGCACCTAGAAAGAATTGTGGGAAGAATCGTATGATTGTTTTCCGTTAGCAAAAGTGCAATCACTCCTGCTGGCGGCTCCTCCAGAAATTTAAGCAAACTGTTTGCTGCCTGAGTCGTCATTTTATCAACGTGTTCGATAATATAAACCTTGTGTTTCGATTCCAACGAACGCATCGTCATCTCTTTTTGCAGCGCACGAATCTGATCGATTTTCAGAGATGCTCCGTCTGGAGACAAAGGGATCACGTCCGGATGATTACCTGTTTCAATTCGATGGCAATTCAGGCACTCGCCGCATGCATCATGTTCTTGATGTAAACAGAAAAGAGACTGGGCAAGGTGTATCGCTATTTGTTTCTTGCCACAGCCTCTTGGACCAACAAACAGGTAGGCATGGGCAAGGCGGTTATTGCGCAGGCTTCCTGACAATATTTCTGCCACGCGAACTTGCTCTGTAAAAGTACTCCACGTCATATGCGTTCACACCTAAAAGTAGAGATTAATCAATAGCCCTCGAATTTCGCCAATTCGAGCCAAGAGGTCAATGGTTGGTGCTTGTTCTGACAGCAATTCTTCTGCCAACTGCAAAAGTTGTCCGTCTACTTCCTTAATAATCTTGTACAAGCGGCTTCTGCCCCGGCGATTCGTACCTCTCCGATCTTCGAGAGCAACGCCAAACTTGACGGCTTCCTCCATGAACCGCTTGACCAGACTTTTATATTGATAGAAGTCACGCACGGATCGAGAGCGTGCCAGAACCTGCCCCTGTCTCTCGATATCGCTCAATAATTGATTGAGACGATCATGAGTAAGGCGGTCTCCTTCTCCTTTGACCAAATCGCCAAAGCTGATTTTGTCGAGCTGTACATTTTTGCGTAAATCTGTATTTCGCAATGGATCGAAGTTTGGTCGCATTCCGTCTCCAATTTTCATCGGCTCACCCCCTGCGTGACTTAATGTAGTACGTACATCCTCTAATAGGAATGGAACTGTTCAACATCCAGGACAAATACGGCTGCTCCCCCCACCTGAACTTCCAGTGGATAGGGCATAAACGTGTCAACTGCACTTCCGAGCGGAGAAACGGGTGTAACCATTTGTTTGCGCGATTTGCAACTGTGCTGAATTAGATCGATCACCTCTGGGACACGTTCATCTTCCGTGCCAACAAGAAAAGTCGTATTACCTGCACGTAAAAAGCTGCCCGTACTTGCCAGTTTGGTAGCACGGAATCCTTTTTTCACAAGCATTTGGGACAAGCGTCCACTATCCTTGTCTTGTACAACGGCGATCACCATTTTCATCGCTTTCCACCCTTTCTGCTCAGCTTAGATCATTTTTTGGCACCGTGCCAATCATAAAAATCTGCCAATATTTCTTGCGTGACTTCCTCAACGCTGCGTGCTGCATTCACTACTCGGAAACGTTCAGGGCTTTGTTCGGCCAATTCCAGGAACCCTGCACGAACACGCTCATGGTAAGCTTCGCCCTTTTGCTCGATCCGATCCAGTTCATTTCTAGCCTGCAAGCGATTCTTGCCTTCCTGTACCGGCACATCAAGCAAGTACGTGCGGTCAGGAGTTAATCCTCCTGTTGCAAAACGGTTGATGTGAGATACCTTTTGTGTCGGTACGCCCAAACCATAGCCCTGATATGCGACGCTGGCATCTACGTAACGATCACAAATGACGATTTTGCCGTTCTCCAACGCCGGTTTAATCACCTCATGAACATGCTGGGCACGAGCGGCGGCATAAAGCAGCACTTCCGTTGCATCCGCCATTTCACGATGAGCTGGGCTGAGAATGATCTCTCTGACCTTGTCACTAATCGGTGTGCCACCTGGCTCTCTGGTAACTAGTACGTCATACCCTTTGTTCTGCAATGCTTCCACGATTGCTTTGACCTGAGTTGTTTTCCCTGCTCCATCTGGTCCTTCAACGGTAATAAAAAATCCCTGCATGTGATTGTATCCTCCATTTCTGTGAAACGTCCCGATGTTTATCGGATAACTTGGATCGTTCGTAGCCCTGGGTCACTTGCACCTTGAAAACGTACCCTACCAGTCGCCATTTCCTGAAGCAATGAAATGACGTGACCATCGATCCTTTCACCAGGTACAAGCAAGGGAATTCCAGGAGGATAAGGGATCACCATTTCTGCAGCAATCCTTCCTTCAGCATGCACTAGTGGTATTGACGTCTTCGGCAAATTGTTTGCTTCATAGATAGGGATAAGCTGTTCTCGCAAAAACGTAGATGCGAGTAAGCCGGGTTCGAATATGGTATCTGCTTCTGTGAGCGGTATGGGATGTAGTCCTCTACACACTTGCCATACACTTTCGACATCCGCTTGTGAAGTTCCTGTTGATGCAGCCAGAAGTACGTGGTTCCGGTCAATTAATTCAGGAAAAATTCGTTCTTTCTCCAAATAAGACTGCAGCTCATATCCTGCCATCTCCCTTGTGTTCAGGAAAAGCAGGAGCTTGAATGGATCAAGTGTAGTATAGGCTTTTCCCTCTTGTAAAACGGATAGTCTAAGCCAGGGGAGCGTGCCTAACGCATCTTTTAACCATTCGAGGCGAGGGAGCACCCGATCTATTTCCTTCGCTCCCTCTATCACCATATGCCGTCTTGCCAAATCAAGTGAAGCCATCAATGGATAAGACGGACTGGAAGATTGAATCATGCCGAGCACTTGGGAGAGCCGATCCCGATTGATTCGTGAACCTTGAATATGCAGCATCGAAGACATTGTCATCGAAGTCCCCATTTTATGCGTTGATTGTACAGATGCATCAGCACCGCATTGCATGGCGGAAGGAGGGAGGGCAGGATGAAACCCAAAGTGTGCCCCATGAGCCTCGTCCACCAAAAGAGGAATCCCGAATTTATGTACAGTTGCAGCCATTTTGGCCAAATCAATTCCCATCCCGTAATAGTTCGGATTGGTGAGAAACACGGCTTTGGCATCTGGATGCTGTAGGAGCGTACGTTCTACGTCTTCTCTTCGCAAGCCTGTGGCAATCCCTGTTATCACATCCACTGCTGGTACAATGAAGATTGGCTCTGCCCTTGCCAGGATGAGCGCATTGAACACCGATTTGTGGCAATTTCGCTGGACGATGATTTTATTACCCGGTTGACAGACTGTCATGACCAAAGCAATGTTTCCTACCGTACTGCCACCGATAAGAAATCTGGTTTCTTCTGCTCCGTATGCTTCGGCAGCAAGCTGCTGGGCTTGGGCAATCACTCCTTCTGGTTGATGCAGGTCATCTGTACCTGAAATCTCTGTCAAATCAATGGAAAGAATGGATTGATATATATCTTTACCCGCACGATCAAAACTGTTACCCATTTTATGACCAGGTACATGAAAAGGATGCGGGTGGAACCTGGCATGCTGAGTCAATGCTTCAAACAGCGGAGCTTGCAGTTGCCTCTCCGGATTCCTCTCTTCTCTCTCAACCATTTTTGGCACTTCCTCTCCCCGATAAATCACGATCTGTCATATGCTTATATTATTGATAGTAGTAGAAAAATCAGCATCAGCCAAGCCTTTCGATCAGGATAAACTTTATACAAGCAAAAGGGCATTTGCTTTTTGCAGCAAATGCCTCTTTGTACGTATGTGATTGGTTACCTACCTTTACCAAAGCAACTGGGATTACGCATTTTTGCGTAGCCAGATTTGCCTCATTTGCTTAATAAAGAAGGGATACTTTTCGTCCTGGACATCTGTCTTGACCATTTCTTGTTCACAGGAATGACAAATGAACTGATCGCAGATGGCTATTCCGGCGATATGTGTTTCCCCGCAGACGATACAATTCTGAACAGGCCTTTCCATCGTTCACGCCACCTTTTTCCACGATATACCAACCATTATACCCTATTATAAGCAGTTTCATTCCAAACGTTCGTCTTTTGCCCAAATGTTCGATAGGCCAACCCATAGGTCTCCATTTCTTGCAACGGATAGCAGGAACAAGCATCGAGAATACGGGGTTGTCTCATCTTTTGACCAAACACCTCAAAGCTTATCTCTTTGATCTTGTCGTCCTTGTCCAGAATGACCAGTAGATCCGCCAGTTCCAACGCACTTTGCGGTTTGGTGTAAAATTTCCAGGGCGAGGGTATATCGTTCGGTTTTTGAAAACTGCTCACGGGATACAACTGAACCGTAGAAAAAGGAGCAAATAAAGGAGCAACCCCGCACAACGAATCAGAACCAGTCCATACAGCAATTGTATCGATATTCGTATTTTCCAATAGCTGGCTCACTTCTCTCTGAAGCCACCTGATCTTGTCCTCTGGCTCGACTATCTCATCAACAGACTCTGCGGGAAACCATCCTTGTCCCACTCGCTTGTCCATTCCAAGTGCCAATGAAACGACTTCAAGTCTCGCACCTGAGCCGTCACATTTCCCACCCAAATAGGTAAAAAATCGGGACTTCCAATCAAGGTAAAGCGGGAGGGCAGCCACGACCTCATCCACTTCGATCCGCTTACAGACCAGTGTAATGATTTCCTCGTCGATTAATCTTCTTGTAAGCAAGTTGACCTGCTTGCTAACCCCGTTGCCTCCGAGAACAGCTCGTTGACCGTCAGGAAAGATAAACAGGCGGAGAACCTCGAACTGATCGGCTGTCAGTTTCCTTTGCAACTGATCTGCCAACCCGTACAAAATCTCTTTTCCTTCAAGCAATATAGACATCGGCTCTACTTTTGCCAGCGCCTCTGTCGTAGCAATCCATTTTCTTACCTCGGCCAGTTCCATTCTTTTATCGATAAATAGACCGTGAATGAATGCTTCATTTTCTGCAAGCTGCTGCTTTGTTTGCAAAGAAATCCCTCTTCGTCGCCAGTTCGCCAGAAGATCAGGTGGAACTTCACTGTTCGGGGTACAGTATAAAAGCGTTTGCATGTCATTCTTCATGTGTGTGTCCCTTTCGTCTTTATTCTCACCTATTGTGACCCGGACTGATAGATGACATAACCGCTTTTGAAATTACATGCGTTCAATTGCAATCACAAAAAAATCACCCTGCTATTGAACAGGGTGGTATGATGAAAATAAAAAGGAGGCCTGTCATGCGAGAACAGACCATTTACAACTATCAATTGCTCTATCGTTTTCGTTGGGGACTGCTTGGCTATCTATTTCAGGTAGTTTGTCTGGGAGGTCTTCTTTACGGAGCTACCCTACTCTTTCCTGTCCAGATAAAAGAGTTGTTGTTATCCTTGTCAATTCTTGCCGTTGTACCGGTGTTGCAAATTTTTCTGTTCAGGCTGTACGCTTATTCAGTATCGACAAAGCCCAAGCTGTCACCAGATATGCTCTTTTCTCCTTGGTGGGGGGCGGGAACGGCTTACCCTGCTTCACAAGGATTTTACCGTGCCGCGGAGTGTACCGTTTGTATTGGCAGTCTATCTATCCCTGCCGCTTTGTTCAACTGGTTGCCGCTCTCTTTCGGAATTGATTTCGTCATTGGCGGCATCATTTGTTTACTTCCTCGTTTGGTTGGTCTGGTTCATTCCTTGCGCCATCCCAAGCATTGTCGTGTGAAATACGAAAGCAGAAGTGTATCCTTCCTGTTAACGTAGTCTATTCTGCTAGACACAAGCCTGCCATTTCACCAATCAGATTCGCAAAAAACAGCAAGATCGCTCCAATGACGACATTAAGTGCCAGAAGTCCGACCCATCGTAACGGCTAAACATCTTCCTTCTTTTATTAGATAAGTTTTGTGACATATATCTGCTACTTGTTGATCATGTGTAACGATAATAATTGTTTTGCCTTGTTTGTTTAGATCTTTAAAAATCGACAAAATCTCTTTTTCGGTCTGTTCATCAAGCGATCCCGTCGGCTCATCTGCCAAAATCAGTTCAGCGTCTTGAATTAGTGCTCTAGCTATGGCAACCCGCTGCATTTCTCCACCTGATAACATCTCAATTGACTTATACATTAACTCTTCTATCCCTAATAACAAAAGAGTATGCTCAACCTTTTCCTGAATTTCTTTTTTGGATTTCTTACTGTAGTAAAGAGGCAGTGCCACATTCTGAAAAACATTCTTACTGTCAATCAACGCATAATTTTGCAAAATAAATCCAATGTTTTTTTTTCTGAAATTAGCTAATTCAGAATGGTTCATATTACTTACATTTTGATCATTATACAAATAAGTTCCATTTTCACATTTATCTAATCCCGCAATAATATTCAATAGAGTAGATTTACCAGAACCACTTCTGCCCATAATGGCAATCATGTCACCTGATTTAACCTCTAAATCAATCCCTCTTAGCACTTCAAACGGCTTGGTGCCAACTAAATAAGACTTTTTGAGGCCGTTAATGTTAATCACTTTATCACTCCGTTCGCCGAAGAAACATACTAATTTGAAATCTATTAAATTGAATCATGATCGATATTATTGACATGAGCAGAATGATCAAAATACAAGCTAGAATGATCAATATATAAACCCAGGTGTTTATATTAATAAACAAAATATATAAAGTAATAATGAATACCCCAGGAACACCAACCATTACCAATATTTCGACCATCATATATGTAATAATTTGATATACCGTAGCTCCTGAGATAAGATGAATGCATATATTCTTTAGATTTTCATTTAATTTTGTCACTAATAGTATGGAAATACCGATAATACACACTACTAAAACAGTTAAAATCATAATACTTAACAAATATATGTTCTCCTGAATTGCCGAAAATATTAGATTCAACGGGAGACTGTTGGCTCCAATTATTACTGTATCCGAAAAATCAGATAAAATTTTTACTTTCTCCAGTTTTTTTCTGACCGAAAACTCATTTCCTGTGCTATAAATGCTTCCATTTATGAGCTGAAGATAGTGTTTCTGTTGAAAAGCAATCTCATCTTCATTTGAAAAAGAGCCAATAAAATCTTGAGCTGGCATGAGAATATACCTATCCAGATATAATTCCGGGTTATTGGAGTTATAAACGAGTGTATTTGGTTGAATAAAACCTTTTACAAATAACTTGATATCTTTTTTCAAGTAATTCCCTTCCAGGATATCACCTTTCCCATATATCTTTTTATACTCCGCACCTAATAACACTGGAACCAGATTGGAACCAAGATTCTTGAAGTCATCCTGTGTGAAATTTTCACCTTCTGATACCTGAACTGAAAAACTGTCTATTGCTTGCTGATTCATTTGAATGGCCTTTACCGAGTGGTAGGGGCCTTTCTTATTTATAAAAAATGCTTTAGCCTTTCGTCCATCTTCATATCCAGTATTAAATTTTTCACTATTGCTTTTATTCCCTAGCAGAGCAATGGGTTGATTAAATAAGTAAATATATTTATCTCCCAAGTTAGATTCAAGATTTTTATAAAAATTCTTTAATCTTGGCAAAAACTTTGGATCATTCATGGTTTTCTTCAATTCCTTGGGATCAAGTAAGGTGTCTGAAAGTTGGTAACTAACTAGATTTTTTAATGATCCAACTTTTTCTGATTTTGATTCGACGTGAATAAAATTTATGTACAATACAGTTATGGCAAAAAATAATACGAGAGTAGTAATGGAAATGAGGAAGGCAGTTACCTTTTTTCTCTTCATACTTTCAATAACTTCATCAAAAATCATCTTCATTTATATATATATCCTTTCACTGTCATCTGTTTTACTATGTTTTTTACAGATACTCTAACAGAGATTAATGAAGATAAAAGGATTATTCCATATCCTTTTAAGAGATTTTCAGAATAAGTTATCACCATATCTTGATTTGACATATACGGTACTACTATTAGGTAGCTCATAAAACACACGAGAAAGTAACTCATCAGCGTTATTGCCAGATAAGTAACAACAATTTTTCGACAAGTTTTTCGAACTGTGATTCCAACTAACCAGAGAATCCATATTTCCGAATATTTCTTCCTCATCCAATAAGCAGTAAATAGTATACTGGAACTTATTAGCAAGCAAATTACGATGATAAGGAGCCAGTCTTGAAATAATCCTATATTCACATATCTCTGTGCTCCACTGTCTCCTCGATCAAAAACATGAATATTTAATATATTATCTTTAAAGACCAAAATATTGTTTTTCTTAATTGATTCTCCTTTTTCAATATTCATAACATAAGTATTATCTTGGGAAAAATCCCCATTATCAACAGCGTCTAAATTTAATAATATTGTTGTATCAATTTTGGATTGATACATTGCCCCCATAATTCCAATAATTTCATAATCCTTACCATGAAATTTGTAGTACATTTTACCGTTCTTGTGGATAAAGTTGCCCATATCTATTTTTTGCCCAACAACTGCAAGGTTTTTCCCATTATAAAAATCGTTTTCTTGAAAGAATCTTCCGGATATCATCCCAGGACTGTAAGTATCCTTTTTATAATATATTGCTAATACATTAGTTTCAGTAGTTTCAAGCTCTTTAAAGATTGTGTACTTTTGTTGAGTATCAAGTAGTCTCCAATCTAGTGGCCCTTTATCCTCAGCTTTCTTAAAAAATAAACTGTTTGCACCATACAGGCCTCTAGTCAATGTGCTTAATTCTATTTGTTTTACATGAAAAAAGCTCGCTGAAACAAGAATGATACTTAATAAAACGTATAAAATAGCAACCCAGAGGCTTCCATCTCTTAGAATATTTTTAAATGTGATTTTACCCATCCTATCTTTACCTTTCATAATAGTGGTGGAACCACCTTAAAAAGGCGATTTCACCACTATTAATTTACGGACTTATTTTCTTTTAATTACCCCAATAAGTCTTGGCTACTAATTCTGTTACTCCCCAATCAGTCTTTGCTGTCGTTTCATCCCAATCCCAAACTCGTCCACTGTCGAGACGAACTTCACCTGTTAAGTACATTACCATCCGTGCGCGGGAGTAATGATACTCACCCTCCCATCCGGTTTCAGCCACCGCACGTTCCGTATCAGAGTCTTCTGGATTACTTTCTGTATAACCATTATGCCAATCTGGATATTCGATTGTTTCTGCTGGTGAAATCACATTTTTTGACGATGCTTTTGTCGTACTCACTTCTTCTCCTTCCGTCCATCCAAGCACTTCCCCAGAAGCAAATACAGTAGTTGAAAAACAACTTAGAATGGCTACTGTTGATAATACCTTAACAACCTTTTCTTTCATTTTCTCTACCTCCTGATTATGGTATTACAAAGAGAACATTCTATGAATATCATTTTTTGTAAAAATATGTAATCTTTGCTCACCTATTATTTACAATATATGGAATATTTGTCAATTTGTTTATATATTTTAACAATTTATAAAATATGAATTATTCGTTAATTTTTATATACCTTATACTTCAGCTTGTTGCCCCTTTCTACAAAAAAAATGGCCTGTCACCGAGAACAGACCATTTACAACAATTTACTCTATCGCTTTTATCGGGGGAGGCTTGGCAAGCTAATCCAAGTAGTTTGTCTGAGAGGACTGCTTTACGCTCTCTATCAGAAAAATAAAAGTAGGTGTATCCTTCCTGTTAACGTAAACCATTCAGCAAGGGTACAAGAATTACATAATAAACATTTTTATACCGATCAACGCCAAAACTCCAGGAATGCGGAGAAAACCTGTGAGAACGGCAGTTACGGGATTGATCGGGATGTGATAGCCAGCCATTTCACCAATCAGATTTGCAAAAAACAGCAAGATCGCTCCAATGACAACATTGAGAGCCAGAAGCCCAACCCACCGTAACGGCTTGGTCATGGACTTGCTAGCTGCTACCAATAACAATACACCGATGACGATAAAGGCAACTATCCATTCAGTCCCCATCACTTAAGCCTCCAATGCCCGCTTCTTCTCATACAAGGCTTTTGCCTGATCCAACAGATACATATACCTTTTCTCTGTCACGTGCAGGTAGTATATCGAATGGTCTACATCCCTTGCCTCAGTGACATCCAGCAACTGTTGTGCAAGCTGCCAATCTCCTCGTGCCTGCTCAATGGCATCCGTCAAAGCTTGCCAGTCCAGTTTGATCACTTTGCGATTCTTGTTTTTGCCAAGCCACTTCATCATCCCGTTTCCCCCCAACGACTATTTACGTAAAATACTGCATGGCACTTGCCAGGTTGTTCAGGCTATGCAAAAGTATCGCTCCCCATATCGACTGGTAGCGATGTCTCACAAATCCCAGTCCCAAGCCAATCACGAACAGCGGTAAAAACAAAGCGATGTCCACATGCATGATGGCAAACCAAAAGCTCGTAGCCACGATCCCGATGATAGCCCCCCACTTGCGCACCAGATATGTTTGAATAACCCCTCGAAACAGGATTTCTTCAGCAATCGGTACAAACACTCCTACGACGGCAATCGAGACGATTCCATTTAACCAGTTCGATGATTTGGCTTGTACAATTCCTTGCTGAATCCCTTGCTCTCGTTCTGATTCCAATGACAAATTGAAGTAATCCGCAATTGGATTGGTCAGATACGCATCCAGTGCAAAAAAGATAAAGCCCATGATAATCAGGATTCCTAACAACATCTGGCCCAAATGATTAGGTCGAGTGAAGCCTATTACGTGCCATCTTCCATGAAACATCAGAATGGCCACTATCAGAATGAACAACTGAATGGAGGCTGTCTCGATGATTCCAGCTACTGACCCTTCCGAAAAGATAGGATAAGAGAAAAAGAAGGCATAACCCGTTAAAAGAATCGTGCTGAAAACCTGGAGCCATGCGATGGTATACAGGAAGTCGGTACCTGTTACACAATCTTCGTACCAAAAATATTGAGTCTCTCTTTGTTCTCGAAAGTAACTGATTACAAACCCGATCAGCCCTGTCCAACAAAATACACCAACTGCCATGATGAAAAGGACCATCCATGTATCAAGATCAGTCTGTGTTGAAACCACCCATTGTCCATCTTCGCCAATCGAGAAACGCAGCATCAGGAGTTCCATCAACAGATTCAGTCCGTAACCAATACAAAGCAATAGTGCCCAACGTCTCGTTCGATGAGACCATGGAGTAACATGGCGCAGTTGAAGTCCTGTATACATCAGTTCACACTCCTATCCTTACTCTATGCCTCGTCCTATAAAAAAATCACAACAAACGGAAATTCCCGACGATTACAAATACGGACCGAGCTCTCCACAATCTGAGTCGGTCCATCTTTTAAAATAATTATAACTCTCTTCTTCCTTCGAGCGCTTTGGTAAGTGTTACTTCATCGGCATATTCCAGATCACCGCCAACTGGCAATCCATGGGCAATGCGTGTTACCTTGATCCCGAACGGCTTAATCAAACGGGAGATGTACATGGCTGTCGCTTCCCCTTCAATATTGGGATTCGTCGCAAGGATGACTTCCTTCACCTGTTCATCAGCCAATCGCTTCAACAAATCGGGGATTCGAATATCCTCTGGACCGATACCGTCCATCGGAGAAATCGCCCCGTGCAACACATGATAGTAGCCTTCAAATTCACGTGTCTTTTCCATTGCTACCACATCTTTGGGCTCCTGAACCACACAGATCAGTGAACCGTCACGACGCTTGTCCCGACAGATATGACACGGGTCCAAATCGGTAATGTTGTTGCAGACGGAGCAATAATGTAGCTGTCGCTTCGCATTAACCAGTGCTTTGGCCAAATCAAGCACATCGTCTTCCTTCATATTCAGTACAAAAAACGCCAGGCGGCCCGCCGTTTTGGGACCAATGCCTGGCAACTTCATAAAGCCTTCAATTAATTTGGATACCGGTTCTGGATAGAACATGATCTCTACTCCTTCTGTACCTTAGCTATCCTTGTGAAAAACGTCTCGACGTTTTTCATAAAAGTTGATATGACCGCTTGCGGTCAACACGTTACAGTCCCCCGACGTTTCAGTCCCCCGACGAGAGGGGATGAGAGGGGAAAATGGTCATGACCGTTTTGTTCTAGAAAAGTCCTGGAATGTTCATGCCGCCTGTGAAACGTCCAAGCTCTTTTCCTGCCAATTCATCTGCATTGCGCAATGCGTCGTTTACGGCAGTGAGTACGAGGTCTTGCAGCATTTCCACGTCTTCTGGATCAACTACTTCAGGCTTGATAACGATATCAACTACTTGCTTGTGGCCGTTCGCTTTTACAAGAACCGCTCCGCCGCCTGCAGTGCCTTCTACAAATTTATCTTTTAATTGCTCTTGTGCTTTTTGCATATCTTCTTGCATTTTCTTCACTTGTTTCATCATCTGTTGCATGTTTTTCATGGGTATTCCTCCTTAGGATTGGTACTTCGACCGCTTTGTTTTGTGATTAATCTTTAATATCAAGCAGTTGTTCACCGACGAGCTTCAGCGCTTCCGCTACAAAAGGGTCTTCCTGCTTTTCTTCCGTATCCACGCCGCTTTGGTCCAACAAACTTTGCCATTGATCCTCCATTACAGAGAGTAACTGCAGGGGCGCACCACTTACGTCCTGAAGGGCTTTTTCCACGATGCCCTTCAATTCAGGCTCCATCGTTTTGTCGCAATGAATCGGGCTTTTGAATACCACAACGACAGAATCCTGATTCACTCCCGCCGGCTGACCATTGACCAACCATGCATAATGCTGGATTCGAACCTTTTTCACTTCCGTCAGTATTTGCCCCCACTGGCTGCGAATTTTCTGTGTGCGGGCTTCGTCACGGGTGCGAATCACATCACGAACCTTGTTCAGCGGAGTACGTGAACTGCCTGAGCCAGCCGGAACAACAGGTCTTCTTGCTTGTTGCGGAGCTGCTTCCTCCTGTGCAGGTCCCGTAAGCTGGTTGCGTGAAGCTGCCTGAGCGACACGCTCCTCCAGCGCCCGAATGCGATTGACCAGCGTCGCCAGTTCTTGCTGTGGAACTGCTGCATTGGTCGGAGAGCTCTGTTTAGGGGAAGAGTCTATACCCTGCATTTGGTGACACAGCTTCACTAGTGATAGCTCTACCAGAATTCGAGGGTAGGTAGACCACTTCAATTGAGCAAGTGACTGATTTAATGATTCGATAATATCATATAGATTCGATAAAGTATAAAGCTCGGCTACCGTTGAGAATTGATCGTCGACCAATGTTCGCTCAACGATCTCTTGCAGACCAGGAGCCGTCTTGAACAACAGCATATCCCGGTAATAATACATGAAGTCCTGTAAAAAATGTTCAGGATCTTTTCCCTGCGCCATCACCTGCTCCAGTTCCTGCATGACGAGAGCAATGTCTTTCTCGGCAATTTGTTTGGCCATCGTCGAGTAATACGTTTGGGAGACAGAGCCGGTAATTTGCAAAATATCCTGTATTGTTACATGATCTCCACTAAAGCTTAGTGCCTGATCAAGCAAACTGAGCGCATCCCGCATTCCGCCTTCAGCCATCTTGGCAACAAGTTGAAGGGCCTGCGTCTCTACTTGCACATTCTGCTTTTCGCAGATGTCACGAAGCCTGTTTACCATTTCTGAGAGAGCAATCCGATGAAAATCAAAGCGCTGACATCTCGAAATAATGGTAGCCGGAAGCTTGTGAGGCTCTGTCGTGGCTAGAATGAACAGCACATGTGGAGGCGGTTCCTCTAAAGTTTTAAGCAGTGCATTAAATGCCTCCGTAGTCAACATATGCACCTCGTCGATGATGTACACTTTGTACGAAACATCACTTGGCGCAAATTTTACTTTATCTCGAATATCACGGATTTCTTCAACCCCGCGATTGGAAGCTGCGTCGATTTCCAAGACGTCCGTCACTGTGCCCGATGTGATTGCTTTGCACGATGGGCATTCATTACACGGTTCGCCGTCTTGTGGTGATTCACAGTTCACTGCCTTCGACATAATTTTGGCGGCACTTGTCTTACCTGTTCCCCGAGGTCCATTAAACAGATAGGCGTGGGAAAGTCGTCCCTCTCGCAACGCATTTCGTAACGTAGTAGTTACGTGCGCCTGGCCGACAATATCTCCGAAAGTTTGCGGTCTGTATACGCGGTAAAGCGCAGTATAAGCCATCAGTTGCCACTCCCTAATTTATCTGCTTGCTCTATGAATTCTCCAGCTAATCTTATTTATTATACACTATCAGAGCCTGTTCAAAAAGGAGGGCAGCGGGCTGAGAAGAAGAAAAGCGCTCTACCATGAGAAGCGCTTGTTTCCTACATATATGGCAAGAGAATGTGAAAGGTAGTTCCGTATCCTTTGGAGGAAACCCGGATTTGTCCGCCGATATCATGTATGATCTTCTGGCAAACAGATAACCCAAGGCCCGTTCCCTCTTCTTTTGTCGTAAAAAACGGATCAAAAATCTTGTCAATCACATACAGTGGTATACCAGGGCCCGTATCATGTATGTCGATGCTCAATTTGTCACCCTGCTTTTCATAGTGATAGGAGATAGAGAGTCTCCCCTCGTTACCCATCGCTTCAATTCCGTTTTTGCTGATGTTGAGGAACACTTGCTTCAACAGCTCGGTGTCACCAACCACCATCGGAAGGCGTCCGCCTGGTTTATATTTCACTTCGATCCCGTGAAGGAGAGCTTGACTCTCTACAATCGGCAGAATCTCATCAAACACCACATTCAAATCGACCAGTTGATACTGCACATCTCGCTGCTTGCTGAGCAGGAGGAACTCACTGACCAGCGAATTGATCCGGTTAATCTCGGTCAGCATGATCTCGGTATAGCTGCGCTCACGAGACATCTCCTTCTCCGTAAACAACTGGAGAAACATTTGGAGAAACCCTTTGATTGACGTCAACGGATTCCGAATTTCGTGTGCTGTGCCTGCAGCAATCTGCCCGATCATGGCAAGTCGATCACTGCGCTCAATCTTTTGCTCGAAGGATCGGAGGTTTGTCACGTCTTTGAAAATAACGTAGGCACCAACCTTTTGCCCTGATTCATCTTGCAGAGTATTGGAATCTACCAGCAGTTCATAGCGTTGATTGTCATTCGTCCAGGAGGTAGGTTTGTTTTGCACTTTCACGCCTTCCAGTACTTCTCGCTGAATCAGACGGTATTCTTCTGGAATTCCGGCGAATGCCTGATCGACATGCTGATTAATGACTTGAACCCGTTCTACTCCCAGGAGTTTGCAAGCAAGTTGGCTGATTTCAACGATACGTCCTACATCATCTAAAACAACTACTCCAAGGTTAATATCCGTGGTTAGTTGACTGACAAATCGATGCTGTAGGGTAGCATCCAACACTTTAGTCAAATGATACATGTGAACCAGATAAAATGGTTGTTCGGCTTGTTGAATTGACACCATCACCGGGGTCTTCCCTGTAACTCCTTGTTGGGTCCTCCATTCAATGTCTGCGGGCTCCGTTTGTTGCGATTCCAAATAGGTTAAATCTGTGTGAAACTGCTCCATTGTTCCCTGATAAGGAACAACCTGATGAAAGGAATTGCCAACTAATTCTTGTCTGTAGAAACCTGTAACATGAAGTAAAACCTCATTTACTTCCAAAATGGTTCCTGCTCTATCTACAAGAAAGGCCGCATGTTGTAACCGTTGGATAAATTGTGTTACCTTGCAGAACGTTCCATTGAACTGTAAGGAAAATGTCGCATCCACAGTCCTTCCCCTCCCAACGTAAAAAGACGTTCCGTTCCGTGAGACACCCGAAAACCATTATTAGGTAATTCGTCAGTTGAGAGGGAGACCCTGCCATATTACAGGCTGACATACCAGAAAATGTTTCGCTATCAGTCGCCACAATACAACAAAAAACGCTAACCCCAGTGGTTAAGCGTTTTTGCATTGATTATTTTGTAAACTTATCCGCAACGACGGAAGCTCCATAGGAATCCGGCTTTACGAATGCTTCGAAGTTATTCATTTGGGCCAGGTGGATTAATCTTTTGACGAATTTCATCGTCGGCCCATTCTCCCCAATATCGTAGTGGATTCGAATCGGGACAGTGATATGGCATTCATGAAAAAACTCACGCAGCTCCGAAGCCATACTTACCGCATAAGTAGCTTCTGTATAAATTCGCTGTTGCAGAGAGGATATTCGCGGCTCCTGGAATTGTTGATAGTAAAAGGTTCCACCATTTCCTGTATGAATAAAGCAAATGGCAATGACAAATGATGTATTCTTCCTTCTAAGCTGGGAGTCTGCTCCCACAACAATTTCATATTTACCGGGGGCCTTCGTCATGGCACGTGCCAGCTCTTCGAATACTTGTTGTTTGTTCATCAACCCTTTAGAAGGGCTTTTAAATACGTCAAATCCTTCTTTTCGCACTGAGGCCTCACTCATCTGCTTCCCCCCTTTATATTAGTTATATGGGAAAAACGTCTGAAAAAACCTCAGATTGTCAGGATTTACGAAAACTCCATGTTTGCCCAGTATCGATTATTTTGAAAGTGAACGACCATCGGCACACCAAAAAACTCACTCAATACCGATGAAGTAATTGTCTCTTTCGTAGTCCCTGCGTGGAAGACCGATCCCTCCCTCATCAGTAACGTTTGAGAGAAAACAGGAAGGATTTCTTCAATATGATGCGTGACAAAGATCATGGTAGGGGCATCTGGCTTGTGAGCGATTGTCTCTATGGTACGCAGCAAGTGCTCTCGGGCGAACATATCCAGCCCGGAACAAGGCTCATCGAGGATCAGGAGCTTGGGAGAAGCGATCAGTGCCCGGGCAATCAGAATTTTTTGTCTCTCTCCCTGTGACATGGTATTGTATGTGCGGTAACTCAATTTGCCGCAGCCAAGGAACTCCAGTAACTCTTGTACCTCTTCCCGGTCTTTAGCATCCGTACGATCATAAAGACCAATCGAAGCAAACTTTCCACTCAATACAATGTCCAGAGCTGTCTCGTTTCCGTACAATTTTTGCTGCAGGGAAGAGCTTACCCAACCAATCTGTTTGCGTAAATCCCGCAAATCGACCTCACCAAAGGTGTGCCCCAGCACTTGAATACTCCCTCTGGTTGGCCAAAGATACCCGTTAATCATGTTCAATAGCGTCGTTTTACCTGAGCCATTCAAGCCGACCATACACCAGTGTTCATTTTCTTTTACCTGCCACGACACATCTTTCAGGATGCTTTGTTCCCGCTCCCAGGAAATCTGGTTCACATTGATGATCATACGCGAAACCCCTCCCCTTAAGCCACTTTCTTTGTCTCTCTACCTTTATTCAGATACCTCAGTCGCTTCATTTATAACCGAAACGTCATTGCTCTTACTTTGGCGCATGGAAATCAATTTGCCGATTCCTACTACCAGTGCTGCCAGAGAAAGAGGGAGAACAGAATGAAGACCACTCCATACTTCTTCTAAAAATACGCCTGCAATTTTGTCACCCATAATCATTTCCCCTGCTGTGTAACCCAAGAGGGCAGCTCCCAGCGTAACAATAATTGGGAAACGCTGCATTAAACGCATTAATAACTGGCTTCCCCAGATGATTAATGGAATGCTGACAGCCAGACCGATGATAATCAGCACAATATCACCATTAGCCGCTCCAGCTACTGCCACAACATTATCGAGACTCATAACCAGATCGGCAATAATGATTGTCTTGATGGCTTCCTTCAGGCTGGAACCACCGTTAATATCATCACTTTCCTCCTCACCCGACAATAATTTCACAGCGATCCAGAGAAGGAGGACTCCACCGATCAGTTGTACGAACGAGATTTTCAGCAGCCAAACGGCGACAAACGTCAGGATCACCCGCAGACCGATTGCTCCGAAGCTTCCCCAGAACACCGCTTTTTTCTGAAGTTGTGGTTGAAGATTTCTACAAGCCAGCGCAATAACAACAGCATTGTCACCGCTTAAAACCAAGTTAACAAGGATAATTTTAGTAAGCCCAATAAAAAATGCTGTCTCCAACAAAGTTCTTCCATCTCCCCGTATTTTGTTTGGAAGCTTGTCTTTCTCAGAAATTCTATCTTACATTTTCTCTTTTGACAGATAAACCCGCTCCGGTCTTCCCACGGCTCCATAAGAGATATCGGCGGTTGCTTCCCCTTTCGTTACCAGAAACTCCAGGTACCTTCTGGCTGTTGACCTGCTGATCCCCATTTCCTTGGAAATTTTCTCGACAGTAATTCCTGTTGACTCTTGTTTCAGGACTACTTCTACTTTATCAAGAGTCAGTGGATCGATTCCTTTCGGCAAGTAGCATTCTTTTGCACCCTTCCTGCTGTTTACTTGCAAAAGCTGATCAATTTCATCCTGATCGATTTGGTGCCCCTCTTGCTTTAATCGCTTGATACTCCAATAGAAATCCCGATACCGCTCAAGAGTGGCTTCAAATCGAGCAAAAATAACAGGTTTGACGATATAGTCAAAGGCTCCACCACGAATCGCTTCTGTCACCTTTTCTACCTCTTTGCCGGCTGTAATCATGATTACATCACAGGATCGATGCTCTTGCTGTATGAATCGCAACAACTCCAGACCGTTCATATCGGGAAAGTAAATATCCAGCAAGACGAGATCAGGCTGGAGGATCTCCAACTGCTCTTTTACCTGTGTCTGATCGGTTGCAATTCCTACTACCTCAAAACCTCTTACCTTCTCGACAAAACGACGATTGATTTCAGCTATCCGGTGATCATCTTCTACAATCAAAACCGATATTTTACTTGTAACAGCCTCACCCTGCATGTTTCGGGTCACCTTCTTTACCAGCATGTTTAGGAATGACGACAGTGAAAAGAGTTCCCGTACCGAGTGTGTTTCGGGAGAATGTAACATATCCCTGTAATTGTGAAACTGCTTTTTTCAACAGAGCCAGTCCAAATCCTCGATCCAGGCCATTCTTAGTTGAATACCCCAACTCAAATATTTTATCGGCTGCTTCCTCGCGAATCCCTTTCCCATTATCACCTACTTCAATAATCAGATCATCACCTAAATCCGTGAAAAAGATCGTCACGACCTTTTCGAGATGATCGGTTTCCAGGACGGCATCCATGGCATTATCAAGCAGATTTCCAATAATCGTAACCATTGCATTACGGTCCAACCCTTTGGGAACATCCCGCAAGGAACTCTCTCGATCGATAATTAGATTCACCTTTAACTCCTGGGCACGATTAAACTTGCCAATCAACAGCCCGCCTATCATCGGATCAGGGATTTCCTTCATAATAAATTGAATCAAGTTCTGTTGAACATTCGATTCCTGTGTAATAACGTCGAGTGCTTCTTGATAGGATTCCAGTTGAATCAAGCCAGATATCATGTATAACTTGTTGGAGAACTCATGGGTCTGTGCACGTAAGGCTTCTGCGTATTTGCGTACTTGTGTGACCTCTTCTGTCAAGCGATACAGTTCGGATTTGCTTCGGAAACTGGACACCGCTCCGATGATCCGAGATTTATGATCGTAAATAGGCAGGCGGTTCACAACGACAACATTGTCTCCCAGCACCAACTCCTGATCAAATTCAGCTTTTCCCGATTGCGTGACTTCCAGCATACGTGAAGTAGGAATGAAATCAGCGATGGACTTCCCCGTAATATCCGTACCTTCTGCTAGCCCCAAAAGTTTGACAGCCGTTTGGTTGGCCAACGTAATGGTGCCCTTTGTATTAACGGCAATGATTCCTTCCCGAATCGATTCCAGAATGGCAAATTTCTCTTGGTACAAACGGCTGATTTCCGTCGGTTCCAGACCAAAAATTGATCGTTTCACGTTGTAGGCAATCAGAATGGCCCCACTAATCCCCAAGACAAGCATCGCTGTGCCAAACAAAATAAGTCTATGCAGAGAATAGATGGCTTCATTTTCAATGTTCCGGATAAGAAAACCTACCGAAACGATTCCGATTACATTCCCATCATCATCCAAGATTGGTGCTTTTCCTCGCAACGAGCGACCCATGGAACCCTCAGCCTCAGAAATGATCGATTGACCTGCCAAAACAGGATGATTATCTCCGCCAACCATTTCCTTGCCGATTCTTTCAAAAATGGGATGGGAGTATCGAATTCCTTCTCTGTTTCCTACTACAACGAATTCAGCACCTGTTCTCAGCCGTACCTTTTCCGCAATTGGCTGAATAACAGTCCAGGGCTCCCGTTGGCTAAAAGCATTCTTGATTTCAGGAATGGAAGCCACAGTGACAGCTACATTCAATGCGCGCAATCCGATCTGTTCTTTAAGCGCCCGTGCCTGCATGATTTGAGAAATAGCACCGATTGCGACGATCACGATAAACAACAACGAACAGATGAGCAGCATCAGCTTGTATTGCAACTTCATTGATGTCCCACCTCCTTTTCAAAAATGCCGCCAGTACGGGTAAGCTAACTGTAATCAATCATTGCATACGTGTACAGTCCGTAAATCACGATTCGGCTTGCTCAACTCCCAATTGGAATTAAAACAAGCCGTTACGTATCAGCTATTTGGATTAGCCTTCCTCATTAACAATCACTTTTTTCCCTCTCAGCTTCATGATTACAGGTACGGTAATCCACAAAACAGCAATGATCAAAAAGATCAAGGAAACTGGCTTTTCAATAAAGACCATAAAATCACCATTGGAAATGGTAAGCGCCCGACGCATATTATTTTCAATCATTGGACCTAGTACAAGACCTAACACAAGCGGAGCCATTGGGAAGTCATTTTTCGCAAGGAAATAACCGACAACACCACAAGCAATTAAAAGCATTAGATCAAAAGTGGCCATTTGTACTGCATATACTCCAAAGAAGGAAATGGCAATGATCATCGGAATCAGGTATTTTGCTGGAGTCTCAATCAATTTTGCAAAAATTTTCACTAAAGGCAAATTGAGAATAAGCAGCATGAGATTTCCTACAAACATACTTGCAATTAATCCCCAAGCAATGGATGGATGCTCTTCAAATAATAACGGGCCTGGCTGAACGTTATACATAATTAAAGCACCCATCAATACGGCTGTAGTCCCTGTGCCGGGAATACCCAAAGTTAATAGGGGGATCATAGCTCCACCCGAAGCAGCGTTATTTGCTGATTCAGGAGCAGCAACACCTTCAATCGCTCCTTTTCCGAACTTCTCCGGATTTTTACTGATTTTTTTCTCCAATAGATAGGCAAGGAAAGAAGCTAAGGTAGCTCCAGAACCAGGCACAATTCCTTTAAAAAATCCCACCAGTGAACCACGAATGATCGGTCCAACACTGTCTTTTAACTCCTGCTTGCTAGGGAGCAATTTATTGATTTTGGCAATTTCACCATTATTCGTATCTTTTTCAAGAATCGTTTTAAATACTTCTCCAAGAGCAAACAATCCGACTGCTACTGTTAAGAACTCCAGTCCACCATACAATTGTGGCATTTCAAAAGTAAAACGTGTAACGCCAGACACAGCGTCAATTCCAATCGTGGCGAGCAGCAAGCCAAATACAGTCATGATCAACGCCTTGGTAGTAGATTTCCCTGCCAATCCACTAAGCGCACACAACCCAAGAATCATCAAGGAAAATTCATCGGCAGGACTAAGTTTTAGAGCTACTTCTGATAGTGGTCGCGCAAGAAAAACTAACCCTACAAGTGAAACAATCCCTGCGACAAACGATCCGATGGCTGCAATCGATAAAGCAGCTCCAGCTCGTCCTTGCTTTGCCAAAGGATAACCATCCAATACCGTTGCCACCGAAGAGGATTCTCCTGGCGTATTGAGCAAAATCGAAGTTGTTGATCCTCCATACATTGCTCCATAATAAACACCAGCAAGTAAAATGATCGAACTAGTAGCCGCAGCTTCTGGAGGTAATCCCCCTGTAAATGAAGCTGTAACTGGAATCAAAAGTGCTACCCCACTCATCGGTCCAATCCCAGGGAGCACCCCGACAGCCGTACCGATCAAAACACCTACAAAAGCGAATAGTATATTATTCCATTGAAGTGCAACACTGAAACCATCAAGTAAATACCCCATTGTACTCATGCTTGTGACCTCCTCCTTAACTTAGCCAGACCGGCCAGCCGGGTAAGGTTCCTTCTAGAATGTGAACATATACGTAATAAACTCCCCCTGCAAATAATCCCGAGATTATGAAGGTTGAGATCCATTTTCCTTTTTCCATCGTTTGAAAGCCAACCAGCAAGAATAAGAACGTAGAGATGATATAGCCCAAATCCTCTAAAAAAAGTCCATATAGTACAGCAGCGACGAGAATGATGGCAAATCTTTTATAATCCAAGGCATTGCCTTTGTTATTCGCATCTTTATACCGCAATGTTTCTGTGAAAAGTTTGATACTTAACAGGACAAGTAAAGCTCCAAGCCCCATCGGAAAAATATCGGGCCCAACGTTGCTGCCATAGGCAGTTTCGGAAATATTTCGGCTTTCTATGGCAAAAGCTATACCAATGGCCAAAAAAGCTAATGCTGCAAATCGATCAAATGTCTTGCTCACGTTCTGTACCTCCTTTGCTGAGAGTAAATAGAGGAGAAGAGCAGACCCTTCCCCTCCTACTCAGGAGCGAAATAACTATTTCGCCATATTCAATGCGGTCAGCAGTTCTTTTAACAATTTTTCTTGCTCGCCAAGGAAAGATTTGAATTCGTCCCCGCTCTTGAATTCTTTCTCCCAACCATTTGCTTGAAGCTCTTTACCCCATTGATCACTATCGGAGAGAGCTTTCACTTTTTCTGTCCAGTAAGCATTTGCATCTTTTGACATTTCCTTTGGACCGAATACACCACGCCAGATTGTGAAGTCAGCGTCTACCCCTTGTTCTTTCATCGTTGGAATGTCTTTATAATTACCTTGAAGTCTTTCTTTTGCAGAAACGGCCAGCACTTTCACTTTGCCTGCTTTCAGATATTCACCCACACTGGATACGTCCGTAGCGATTACGTCTGCGTTGCCGCCGAGCAATGCAGCAATCGCCTCTCCACCACCATCATAAGACACATACTTCACGGATTTTGGGTCGATTCCGGATTTAAATGCTGGCAGTACCGCAACCAAATGGTCCATGGAACCCGGTGCAGATCCACCTGCAAAAGTAACTTTGGTAGGATCAGCTTTCAAATCATCGATAAGTGCCTTCAGATCAGCGTATTTTGAACCGGATGCTACTACGATTGCTCCGTAATCTTTGGTCAACTGTGCCAATGGAGTCGTATCTTGATAACCGTATGGGCTATTTCCTTCTTTCTTCAAATTATTGATCAGAATCGGTGGAGAACTTACGAAAAGCTTGTAATCATTCTTTTTGTCCTGTGTTGCGTATTCGGCCATGAATACCGCTCCGCCGCCACCCGGTCTATTCTCGACTGTCATGGTTTGCTCAACAATTTTGGATTCTGAAAGAACTTTGGTAAAGGAACGTGCGGTTTTATCCCACCCGCCACCTGCTCCAGATGGTGCAACTACAATGATTGGTTTCTCTGGATATTTACTTGCAGCGCTATCTTTGCCCCCTCCTGCAGGTGCCGTTCCTCCGCCACCACAGGCAGTCAAGCTTACAGCTAACAAACCTGATGCTAATGCAAGAATCCACTTATTCTTTTTCATGAAACTTCCCCCTTTGAAAGCGTTTACTTTCTCTTGAAGGAATCTTATCACCCAATTTTCAGAATTTATAGTTTACGAACATAAGTTGGATAAAGACGATTAGCATAATTAAGTTCATAAAGTTCACAAAATAGACAAAACCACCTGACAAGCTTACTGCCTGCCAGATGGTTCTGATTAGAGGTACATCCTTACTTTGCGAATTGCTTACTTAAAGAAGCCATTTCAATAGCCGCCGTAGCCGCTTCCCAGCCTTTGTTGCCAGCTTTGGTTCCCGCCCGTTCAATTGCCTGCTCGATGCTATCCGTTGTCAAAACACCGAAAATCGTAGGGATGCCTGTCCGCAAAGAAATCGATGCGACACCCTTTGCGCACTCATTGCAGACATAATCAAAATGTGGAGTAGAGCCTCGAATTACCGCTCCAAGCGTAATCACAGCGTCGTATTTTCCTGACTCTGCCATCTTTTGTGCGATCAACGGAATTTCGAATGCACCCGGTACCCAGGCAATTTCGATATCTTCTTCGTTAACCCCGTGCCGTTTCAACGCATCAGTCGCCCCGCCTACCAGTTTGCTTACAATGAACTCATTGAATCGACCAGCAACAATCCCCATTCGCAATCCGGTTCCGACTAAATATCCCTCATATGTTTTCATCGAATACTTCACTCCTTAATCATCTGTAATAGATGTCCCAGTTTTTCGTGTTTCGTGCGTAAATATTGCTGATTGTGACGGTGTGCTGCTATTTCAATCGGAATTCGATCGACTACCTCTAATCCATAGCCTTTGAGTCCTCTCAATTTGCGAGGATTGTTCGTCATTAGCCTGATTTGGCTTACCCCCAAATTTTTAAGGATTTGCGCACCTATCCCGTAATCACGCAAGTCAGCCGGATAGCCCAGTTTTTCATTGGCTTCGACCGTGTCCATTCCTTGTTCTTGCAATTGATAAGCCCGAAGCTTGTTAATCAACCCGATCCCACGCCCCTCTTGGCGCATGTACAACAGAATTCCTCTGCCCTCTTGCTCAATTTGCCTGAGCGCAGCATGTAATTGCGGGCCACAATCGCAACGGTATGATCCAAATACATCTCCTGTTAAACATTCCGAATGTACCCGAACCAGAACAGGCTCACCCGTAGTGATATCTCCCTTGACCAGAGCAACATGTTCCTTGTTGTCCACTTCATTGGTGAAGGCGACGATTCTGAAATCCCCATGCTCGGTTGGCAACTGGACGTCTACTTCTCTTGTAACCAAACTCTCTTTTTGGGTTCGGTACTGGATTAACTGCTCAATGGAAATCAGCTTGAGATCAAAGCGCTGGGCAATTTCAGCTAACTGGGGCAATCGAGCCATCGTCCCATCCTCATTCAAGATTTCACAAATAACTCCCGCCGGAAATCCTCCTGCCAATCGTGCCAGGTCAACTGCTGCCTCCGTGTGACCTGCTCTTCGCAATACCCCGCCTTTTTTGGCAACAAGCGGGAAAATGTGACCGGGTCTTCGAAAGTCAGAAGCTCCTTTCGCCAGGTCAATCATCGCCAGAATCGTGCGTGAACGTTCAAAGGATGAGATACCTGTATGTGTAGATATTTCATCGATTGATTCGGTAAATGCCGTTCCTTGCTTATCCGTGTTATTGGCTACCATTGGTTTGAGCCCTAATGATTCTGCCCGCTCTTCTGAGATTGGCACACACACGAGACCTCTCCCATGCGTAACCATGAAGTTGATCATTTCGGGAGTAGCCGCTTCTGCCATGCAGACAAAATCCCCTTCATTTTCACGATCTTCATCGTCTACAACTATTACTGCTTTCCCATTTCGCAAATCAGCTAGTGCTTCTTCGATTGAATGTAACATCAGCTTCCTCCTGGAGTCTCCGGCCTTTTTGAACTTCCTACCCTTTAGGCAAACCCGTGTTCCTTTAGGTATTCCAGGCCGAGATGCGCTTTGTCCCCTGCCTGCTGTCTGTCATCCGTCTGCCACGTGAGTAACCGTTCAACATATTTCGCTAACATATCGTTCTCAAGATTCACAATATCCCCTGGCTGCTTAATCCGTAAGTTTGTATGCTCAAGGGTGTGCGGGATAATGGAAATCGTAAAATCTTCTTCTGTTACATCGATAATGGTCAGGCTGATTCCATCAATTGTGATCGACCCTTTGGGGACCATGTATTTTAGTTGTTCTCGCAAAGCCGTAATTCGGAAAAGTATCGCATTGCCATACGATTGGCGAGAAAAAATCGTACCAATTCCGTCCACGTGCCCAGATACGATATGCCCGCCAAAGCGATCTCCCAAAGCCATGGCCCGCTCCAGGTTGACAGGTATTCCCGGTCGTACCCGACTCAAACTGGTTTTGCGAAGTGTCTCTGGCATTACATCGACAACAAACGATGTCCCGGTAAACCTTGTAACAGTCAAACAAACGCCGTTAACAGCAATACTGTCCCCGAGACTAACCCCTTCGAGCACCTTCTTGCCCCTTACGGTAAGCTTGACTGCCTGTGACCCTCCTTCGACTCTTTCGATCCAGCCAACTTCCTCGATAATTCCTGTAAACATACCCTTCACTTCCTCTTGCGCAATTACAGCACGTCATTGTCCCAAACAGGGTACCCGGAAACCCGCCAATCCATTTCACTAACCTGCTCAACGGTCACCTTGTTTAACCTGACCGCTTCATTCATCGTTGTATAGCCTTCCCCGCCAAAAGCTGTAGGAGCAAGTGCTCCACCGACTAGCTTCATGGAAAGATAGCTGATTACTTTATTGATCGCCTTTTCTTGAAGAAACGATCCATTTACAGCACTGCCACCTTCTACAAAAAGCGAAGTAATGCCGTTTTCCCCTAATACTTGTAGAACCGCTTGAATCGTTACGGCCTCACTGTCCAGTACAATCACATGTACGTGCCCGGAAGTTAGCGCCGTGATTCGTTCAGGTGAAGCATTTTTTGAAGTAATAATCCATGTAGGAGCTTCACTATTTGTGATTACCCTTGCTGTCATCGGAATACGCAGATGCGTATCAAGGATGACGCGAACCGGTTGTCTTCCTTGCTCGTTTACTCTGGCTGTAAGCGCAGGATTATCCTGAATCACCGTACCTACACCGACCAAAATGGCGTCATGACGGTGTCTCATGAGATGGACTTCTTCTCTCGCCTGTTCCCCGGTAATCCACTTGCTATTCCCGCTTCCCGTTGCAATTTTCCCGTCGAGTGTACTCGCTGTTTTCACTGTGACGAAAGGCTTTCCCGTCGTGATGTAGTGAAAGAATACCTCGTTCAATTCGTGTGCCTCCGCCTCCAGCACGCCTACTCTCACGTCCAGACCCGCCTCCTGCAGCATCTTTACGCCCCGTCCTGCCACCTGCGGATTGGGATCAACTGTTGCCACAACCACCTGGGATATCCCTGCACGGATGATCGCTTCTACGCATGGAGGTGTTCTCCCATGATGACTGCATGGCTCAAGGGTGACATAAATCGTAGCACCTTGCGCCTTTTCTCCAGCCATACGTAAGGCGTGTACTTCTGCATGTGGTTCTCCTGCTTTGAGATGAGCTCCCACTCCAACGATCGCGCCATCTTTTACAACAATTGCTCCTACCATGGGATTGGGGCTAGTTTGACCCGTTGTGCTTTTCGCCAGTTCGATTGCCGTCCTCATAAAGTCTGCATCTCTCAACTATTCGTCCTCCTTTCTTTATGACATGGTGGTTCTTGTATTGAATTGCACCTTCTCTTCAGAAAAAGAAAAATGCCCTAATGTGAATTAGGGCATACGGGAACAAGCTGTTTCACCTTTTCGTTTAAAAAAGGAAAACAGCTACAAATACCTTCTCCCATCCGGACTATACCGTCGGCCTTGGATTCACACCAAGTCAGTCACCACACTTTGATCCCGAGTGGTGAGTCGCGGGCTTAGACTTACGTCATCACCGCCGGTCAGGAATTTCACCCTGCCCTGAAGGTTGCTTTTCAATTAGGGCAAGTATAGCATACAAAGAAGGAAAAATTATAGTTTTCTTTTACACATTTAGGTATTGACTAACTGCATTATTCCCACTTATCATATAAATAAATCTTAATATCTTCCTTCTAAAGGGGAGTAGCTGTACAGCAAAGTCGTCATTCCAGGGTGTCCCCCTCGGCTTTGTTGGCAACACACGTTGTTAGCGAGACCTTTACCGAGAGACTGGTAGAGGTATTTATTTTTATGATGACCTTTACCGCACTGGTAAGGGTCATTTTTTATTGCAAGGAGGAGACATGGATGGTTCGATTTTTTCGAAGAGTAAAATTCATTCTGAACATTAGACGATTTGTTCCGTTCCTGCTGGATTTCTTCTCATCTCGAGAGGTACCCTTGCCAAAGAAGCTGTTTTCCGTTTTGCTGCTTGTCGGATACGCCCTGTTTCCCTTTGATGCCATCCCGGATTTCCTGATGTTCTTTGGCATTCTGGACGATGTCATGGTTCTCACGTTTATTCTGCAACAAATCGTTAAGACAGCACCACAAAGCTTGAAAGACAAGTATCAACTCATCACGACGTAACCATCCGCTTCCGTTCTTTTTTACAAAGGGGAGTAGCAGCTACAGTAAAGCCGTCAATACGGGAATTCTTCCCCGGTTTTATTGGCAACCTCAGGTTGTTTGCAAGACCTTTGCTTGATGTACCCACTGTAAAGCTTCTTTTTCATAAAGAAGGGGCTTTACGCAAATATTGAATATGAAAAGCAAAGGAGTGTTCTTCATGGATTTCCTATTTACACCCGATTTCTGGTCTGCATTGCTTGCTATCGTTGTCATTGACCTGGTTTTAGCTGGAGATAATGCCATCGTAATCGGCCTAGCCGCACGAAACCTGCCGAAAGATCAGCAAAAAAAGGTTATTTTTTGGGGTACTCTTGGAGCCATTGCCATTCGTTCACTTTTAACTCTTGCCGTCGTATGGTTATTGAAAATTCCCGGTCTGTTGCTCTTCGGAGGCTTGATGCTCATCTGGATTGCCTATAAGCTTCTCGTTGAAGAAAAAGATCACAGCAATTTGCAAGCGGGACAAAATCTGTGGGGTGCCGTTAAAACGATTATTATTGCAGACACCGTTATGGGATTGGATAATGTGCTTGCTGTTGCCGGCGCAGCACATGGCAGCTTCTTGCTGGTGGTGTTGGGACTTTTAATCAGTGTGCCGATTGTAGTTTGGGGAAGTACGTTAATCCTGAAATGGGTGGAGCGTTACCCTTCGATTATCTATATTGGTTCAGCCGTTCTCGCTTGGACAGCGACCAAAATGATCGTAGACGAGCCGTTCCTAAAAGGTTTCTTCGTAGAAAATCCTCTGCTCAAGTGGGGATTAACGATTGCCATTGTAGCTGGTGTACTGATATTGGGCAAAATGAAAAATCAAGGCAAAGTAAATCAGGCTTCTTCCTAACACATCCTTGCATTTCACCATCCAATAGGACAATATTAAACATATGATGCAGGTAAAGTGAGGAAATCGAATCAATGAAACGTGAACGATTAGATAAAGTCCTAGCCAGTATGGGGCTGGGCACTCGTAAAGAAGTAAAGCAACTGGTGAAACTACGAATTATTGAAGTTGACGGTGAAGTGGCAACAGACCCGGGAATGCACGTAATCCCTGAAGAACAAACCATTGTTGTCGATGGTGAACCACTTAATTTCAAACGCTGGGTTTATGTCATGTTAAATAAACCACCTGGTGTCATCTCAGCAACAGAAGATCCCAGACATCAAACAGTTGTCGATCTGTTACCGACTGAATGGGCAATCAAAGTACATCCTGTCGGGCGCCTCGATATCGATACAGAAGGTCTTCTCCTTCTCACCAACGATGGGCAGCTATCGCACAGTCTGCTTTCGCCCAAGAAAAAAGTAGATAAAGAATACTTCGCCCGGATTAACGGGGTTGTGACGGAAGAGCACATTCGTTATTTTGCTGAAGGTGTCGTTTTGGATGATGAGTACAAGACATTGCCAGCACGCCTTGAGATTCTCTCTTCTGGCCCGATCTCGGAAATACGTGTAACCATCATGGAAGGCAAATTCCATCAGGTAAAACGCATGTTTGCTGCCTATGATTTAGAAGTAATCTATCTGAAACGCCTTCGTATGGGGTCGCTTCATCTGGATGAATCACTTGGACTAGGCGAATACCGTGAATTAACGGAAGACGAGCTGGAAAGCTTGCGTAACGGTGCAACAAAAGGATAGCCCACGGGTGGCTATCCTTTTTCTTTTTTATGACGATTGTTACTTCACTTCTTACGCAAACTTCGGAAAAAATCCCGCAACAAATTCCCGCATTCTTCTTCCAGCACTCCGGGCAAAACCGGAACCTGATGGTTAAAGCGTTGCTCATCCAAAAGATTCATCAGTGTACCTGCACACCCTGCTTTTGGATCAGGTGCTCCATAGACGACTTGCTCGATTCTGCTTTGGACAATAGCCCCAGCACACATCGGACAGGGCTCTAATGTGACGTATAACGTACAGCCGATTAACCGCCATCCCCCTAGCCGCTCACTTGCTTCCCGGATCGCAATCATCTCTGCATGCAGGGTGGGGTCTTTCCTGGTTTCTCGCAAGTTATGTCCCCGACCGACAATAACTCCGTCTTTTACAATTACCGCTCCAATCGGAACTTCCCGCAAAGCCCACGCTTTGTTCGCTTCCTCAATGGCTTCTCTCATATAGATTTCATGATCAAGGATACTCTCTGTCAATCTGCTCGTCCTTTCTTTTCGTAACAGTCACTTGTTTTCAGTATAGCCAGCGAACTGTTTTATTGGCAAATTGTACAGGTTTACATCATTTTACAAAAGTGATATCATTTTAATATCAAAATAATATTAAATTATCTCCACAGGAGGTTTGACTATGAACGAAAAGAAAGCATGGGCACTGAATGGTTTTGTCGGGCTGATTGTTTCTCTTGCCTTATTGGCAGCAGGTGCGTTTAGTCTTCTGGTGGAAGGATCGGCTATTGGCATTCTCTTGCTGGCAATTGGATTTATCTTTTTGACCGGCATTACGATCGTCCAGCCAAATCAATCACAAGTAGTAACTTTTTTTGGTAGATATATGGGCACGATCCGACAAAGTGGGCTTTGGTGGACAATCCCGCTTTCCATGCGTCAAAAAATTTCCTTGCGTGTACGCAACTTCAACAGCAAGACGCTGAAAGTAAACGATGTTGACGGGAATCCAATTGAGATTGCTGCTGTAGTTGTTTTCCGTGTCATTGACTCTGCGAAAGCCATGTTTGATGTGGATGATTATGAACAATTCGTTGAGATTCAAAGCGAAACAGCGCTTCGTCATGTTGCAAGCCGCTATCCCTATGATTCATTTAACCAAACAGGCTATTCCCTGCGTGCGAACTCAGAGGAAATTGCCAATGAGTTAGCCAAGGAATTGCAAGATCGCCTGGCTGTTGCCGGGGTTGAGGTAATGGAAGCCCGCTTGACTCATCTCGCCTATTCAACTGAAATCGCAAGCGCCATGCTGCAACGACAACAGGCAGCAGCCATCATCTCCGCTCGTCAGCTTATCGTAGAGGGCGCTGTGGGAATGGTTCAGCTTGCCATCGAACGTATCGAGCAAGACAACACGGTCAAACTGGATGAAGAACGGAAAGCTGCCATGATCAATAACCTGATGGTCGCCATCGTTTCAGAACGTTCCTCTCAACCGGTTATCAATGCAGGAAGCCTTTACTAGCAGGCGGCCACTGTCATGTCAGAGAAAAAGAAGTTTCTGTTACGAATCGATCCGAAGCTCTATGACCAGCTTGAACGTTGGGCTTCTGATGAATTCCGAAGCGTTAACACTCACATTGAATACATTTTGCGAGATGCGTTAAGACGAGCGAACCGATTACCATCCAACCAACCAGTAAATCAAAAGCCAGTATCGGATGAAAGCGAATCATCTGACTAAAAAATAAAAACCGACAGGTACATTACCCCGTTTGTATGGAGTAGTCCTGTCGGTTTTATTAGTCTTTATCTACTTTTATCGCAAAGTATTTGTTTTTAATGTCTTCTATCACCGTGTGCAAATTCGTTGAAACCTGCGGAATAGAATACCCGATAAACAGGGGTGAAGTGACAAAACGTGGAACCACTTTCACATAGATCTGTTCGTCCATCCTGTAAAAAAACAGATTGTAGCTCTTACAGCTTTGATTGAAATGATTCAATATGTAATGAACCAACACTTGAATATAATCGGCCAATTGATTCAATTGAAAGATTTCATGCAAGATAATGTTAAATTCAAAAAATCCCGCTCGGGGCTTGGTAGATACATTCAACTCTACCCCTTCTCTTTGGTCAATGAGCACTCCCTCGAACTGCTCTTTGCTCGTGTATTGAAGGTAATTAAACTCATGAAACCCGATAATTTGCATATGCGGGTGATGGATGCTCCCCCCGGAGTAGTGCCCGTGGTTTTTGAACATCATGACGGAACGATATTCTCCGCTTTTCTCCATCTCCAGCCATTTTTCTACAGCAAAACTGATTAGCAGATGCAAATATGGTTTCTCGTAAGTCGAGAGTTCAGCGTCACATTGATCACTTTCGATCAACACCGTCTGAAATGACCCCTGCAGCACTTGAAACTTATTTTTCACCAGAAGCATCGTGTCCCGCTGGTCGATGATCTCTTCCAGTCCATCAAAATTACAGAAAGGGCACACTGCTTCACGATTAAGAATGCTCTCTGGTTTGCGTTTGCCCAATGCGGAGTCAAAGTGCAAATGTGTTGGACTCACGGATGCTCACCTCATCTAACTACATGTTTTTGCCGAAAAACGCATTCATTTCTGGAATGATCCATTGATCGAGCTGTTCTTGTTCTCCTTCGGCAACCAACCGATTGACAAGGACATCATGCCAAATGTAATCCTCCAGTAAATACAAGTGAACCGGATCATCCGTATAAAACGCACTGCCATCCCGTTCCGCTGAATGTCCGTACAATAATTCCTTGCTATCAATTGAGAGAATGAACCAGTTTTCTTTTTCCAACCCTCTCATAAAATCGTTCATTCGATGCTGATACAGCCCTTCAATAGGATTCTCTACCTGAAACGTTATTCCTTTTATGCGAATACCTTCCTTTTCCCGTTTCGCAAGATCCTCCGACAACTCCTGGTACATGTTATTCCAAATCGACAGCGTAATTTGTGTAGTAGCCCGACGAATCAGCATGCGGCAAAAGGAAAAAATATTATCTCCACCACGAATGGTTGCTACATACGTTTCCTTGTTGGGGTTATGATTCTCCAGTTTCTTCAATTCCCGTTCGATGGTCTGAAAGTTAGTCTCCCACTTTCTTTTTACCTTTTCCAGAAAGGCATCTACGGGAACGGCAGTATATAATTTGGAGCCGTCTTCTTCCTCTTCAATCATCACAGCCCCTCTGGTAACCAAGGAAATCAGGGTATCATACACCCTTGCTCTCGGAATTCCCGAATCTTTGCTGATCTGATAGGCATTGGACGTTCCCAAACCGACCAGGGAAATATATGCTTTCGCCTCGTATTGAGTAAAGCCAAATCCTTGAAGCAACTCCCACCACTCGTTCATACTCCCATCCCCCTATGTAGTTCCTAAGATATGAAATAAAAAGACCAATGTAAAGGGACAAGCTACAGTTGTCAACAAAACGACCATAGCCAAATTAGTCGTATCACGCTGCTGTTCTTTGGCAAGGAGCAACAGATTTAACGAAGTAGGCATGCCAAACATAATAATCATGACCGTTTTCTCAAGCGGGTTGTCGGCAATCCATTCAGCAAGCGGATAGGCAACGACTACAGGCACAATTAACTTGAGGATACTGACAAGTGCCGCTTCTTTTACTTGACGAATCAAGAGAGAATTGCGTTTCAATTCCGCTCCCGTAAGCAATAAAGTAAGCGGTAATGTTGCGCTTGCTGCCAATCCCAGCAGTTGATCAATCGCATACGGGACAGGCAAACCAGTTTCTCTCCACAGCAAGCCAAGGACAACCGAGAATAAATATGGATTGGATACAGTTCGCTTTAGTCGGGATCTCAGGTTCGATGCGTTGCCAACCTGGGCAAACCCAAACAAGGCCATATAGACATTAAAGGACAGTGCCACAGCAACCGCATACGGCACCGCTTCCTCACCCAGGACATAACGAACCACTGCTAATCCAAAATACCCAACATTCGCAAGTGTCGCTGCAAGACTGTTCCACTTCAATTGCTGATCGTGCGTAGACCAACCGAGAAATTTGCCGATCACGACTGTAAGCAAAACGTAAACGATTCCCGTGGTTAACATAAAATGACCAATAATTCTCCCCAATGCAGGCAACGACACTTCTGAATGGATGAAAGATTGAAAAATCAGTATCGGAATCAGATAGTACAAGCAAAGAATCGCTAATGATTGATTTGGTTCTTCCTTCCGCTGCGTAACATATCCAAGTCCCATAAATCCGAAGACAACAACCATTGCCTCAAGCATACCAACCACTCCTCACAGTTACTGATCGTCACAATTTTTATATAGGATATCATAGTTACTACTGCAATAGTGACTAATAGGAGTGTTTATTACATAAAAAAAAGCAGATACCCAATGGCACCTGCAGTTCATTCAACAAGGTTACTGATTTATTCCTTATTCATTCCATACCTTTTTCAAATACTTTCGATACAATTCATCCAATTGATCGGTAGGATCTTGCATCTCATTGTGACAGGTAGCGGCAAACTCCGTAAGATGAGCAAATTTTTCTTCGATGAACTGATTCAACGTATCGATGCGTTTTTCTAGATGCAGTTCTTCACCTGCTATTTTTCTTCGAAGAAGCTCTTCAATTTCTCGCTTTAAATGGGAATCGACAATTAAGTCATTTACTAACTCTTGAAAAAGAATGGGTGGATTTGCATTGTACTTTTCAATCCACATACAAGCAAGCAATGGGCGAAGAACATAAAAATATTTTTTAATCTTCACCTGTTCCCCTTGCAAATAGTCCCGGTAGTTTCCTTTCGCCATGCTCAGATAATGATGTACGGATGCTCTTGGAGAGAATACTTGTTGTTTCAGTTCTAATAATTCATCTTTGAAACCAAACGATTCATAGTATACGATGTCTGAAATTAGCCACTCCAGCAATGGTGGATTCGATTTTCGAAACAGCTTTAACGCCTTCCGAATGTCCCATCCGTTGATATCTAGCAGATTATTAATCGGTACTTCAATTACATCTCGTTTATCATCGATAGAAAGGTACCATTCTGGGCGCTGTATGTACACAAAACGTACATCGTAGTCACTGTCCTGCGAAGGAAATCCCCATGCTCGACTGCCCGACTCGACAGCAAACAAAATTTTGACATTGTGTGCTTGCTCGATTTGTTTTATTTCTTTTTGAATAACTTCTAACATGATGTTCCCTCCCACCATAAATCAGTTACATTTTTATATAAACTCGATATCATCCCTATTTTCTGTTCGATCAAAACGAATCCAACTCATATCCTCGATATCAAGCAACTGCTTGAACCTTTCTACTGCATCCCCCTCTCTATTAAGGAATGTTTCAGGACGAAGGATTTCCCTTAACCCATCTATTGCGCCCGTATCCAGTTCAAACAACTGAAAAGCATCCACATTTACCGTTTCAAAATGCTTTCTTACTGCCTGTTCAAAAAACAAATCATCTTGAAATTTGCTTTCGAGTTCCTCAAACACGGCTCGGCCCTCTTCGCTAAATCTATCAATATCGGGGTCTATCTCATATGCCATGTTATACAGAAGGACGCTTTCCATTTCATAAGAAAAATCTAGCGAAGAAATCATTTGACCCTCATTCCATATTTCATAACCCCAACCATGGTCCTCAAGATGAAAAAAATATAAAACGGGACATTGATTTGACATGTTCTCTATATATTTTGGAGAGTCCATTTCACCGTCATCATTTGTAAAAAAGGCTGTCCACTTGTCACTTAACGGCAAGATCGCTGTTCCGGATGGATAGAAGGAACGAATAAAGTGCTGATTTTTTGTAGCTATAAGATTTCCGTATGTAAACTCACTCATGGTTTTTTAACTCCTTTATAGAAACATTTTCCACCTATTATAAGAATTACACTTCTACTGAAACGAATCCTTCCTGTCATCAGTCAAAGAAATATAAACCATAAACAAATTGGAGGAACGCAAAATGAAAAAAACAACAAGAATTCTTAGTACGGCTCTGATGGCGGCTATGGTGATGACAAGTTCTGTTTCTGCCTTTGCAGTCTCTGATATTCAAAACAGTCCCGTACACCAAACAAATACAAACCTGTCCCATCAACTCGTCATTAACGGAACAGGGCTTACCGAAAAAGAAGCTCCTGTCTATGTAAATCAGCAAGGTGTTACTATGGTTCCTTTGCGAGCGATGGCAGAAAAAATGGACTACAAAGTTACTTGGAATCAAAAAACGAAAAGTATAGAAGTCGCCAAAGGGGCACAATGGACAGCAGTTACGATCGGGAAGGATCAGTACAACTTTGGGAAAATGTCCCTTACGTTGGGTACAGCACCTGAATACCACAAAGGAATCACCTACGTTCCCTTGGCTTTTGCGGAACAAGTATTAAAAGTTCAGGTTACCGTCGAGAAAGATGGAATCATCAAGATCGATGAACTCATGCATGCTCTGACCAAAAAAGGGACAATCGCAAAGATTAACCTGGATGCCAAAGGAGATAAGATCAAGGGTTCCGTTCTGGTCAATGGTTACGCAAACGGGATGATCTTGTATATCAGCGACGATACGGTTTTGGTAAATCAAGATAACAAACCAGTTTCCATCAACGATCTTCGACTCGGGGCATCCGTAGAATTTATACATGATGACATCATGACGATGAGCATGCCTCCGATGACCGGTGCGAAGAAAATTGTCATCAACGACAAGGATCTTACCGCCGACGTGTTAGGTACAGCGGGTGAAGTAATGGAAGTTACCACATCCGAAGACGGCAACACAAGGGTTCACATAAAAGGAGAAAAGTTGAACGATCAATCATTTGAGGAAATTGTTCTGAACCTCAACAAGGAAACTCCGATTATTGATGCCAAAGATCAAACAGAATTAACAGCAGAAGCTTTGAAAAAAGGCGTAAAGATTTACGGTTTTTACGGGCCAATGACAACCAAAAGCCTGCCACCGATTGGTCAGGCAGTCAAAGTTGTTGTAGAAAATGTAGAGTAAAGACTAGTCTTAGTTAAAAAGAAATCGGGAAAGAAAAAACGCAAGCTCTCTCAAGGGAGGCTTGCGTTTTTGTGTTTTTACGTATGGTGACCCCGAGAGGAATTGAACCTCCGACGCACAGTTTAGGAAACTGTCGCTCTATCCGCTGAGCTACGGGGACATGGTTTATTTAACATTTCTTACCTTATCTATTATATGTAGATGATGCCATTTTAGCAAACCCTACATGGTCGATAATGAGGCAAAACATAATAAAAAGCAGCCTCTCACAAGAAGAGGCTACCCTTAAATTGTTTTGTTATTTCTTCGGCCCGATTGTCTCCAAGCCACCCATGTATGGTCGCAATACCTCAGGGATCACAATGGTTCCATCCGCTTGCTGGTAATTTTCAAGCAAGGCTGCAACGGTACGGCCAATCGCCAATCCAGAGCCGTTCAATGTGTGTACAAACTCTGGCTTGCTCTTCGTATCACGACGGAAACGAATGTTAGCTCGACGTGCCTGGAAATCCTCGAAGTTGGAGCAAGAAGAAATTTCACGATATGTCTCATAGCTTGGAATCCACACTTCGATATCGTATTTCTTCGCTGCCGTGAAACCAAGATCTCCTGTACACATGCTCATCACACGGTAAGGCAATCCTAGAAGCTGAAGGACTTTCTCTGCATTTCCGACCAAGCTCTCCAGTTCCTGATAAGAATCTTCTGGCTTCACGAATTTCACCAGTTCTACTTTATTAAACTGATGCTGACGAATCAAACCACGGGTATCTCGCCCGGCAGAACCCGCTTCAGAACGGAAACAGGCACTGAACGCCGCATAATAGCGAGGCAAAGCTGCTCCATCGAGAATTTCGTCACGGTGCATGTTTGTTACGGGAACCTCGGAGGTAGGGATCAGGAAGTAATCAGGTCCTTCGAGTTTGAAAGCATCCTCCTCGAATTTTGGCAATTGCCCCGTCCCTGTCATGCTCGCGCGATTTACGATATATGGAGGCAACACTTCTTCATAGCCATGCTGGTCTGCATGCAAATCCATCATGAAATTAATAAGCGCTCGCTCTAAACGGGCACCTAACCCCTTATAGAATACAAAGCGGCTTCCTGTTACTTTGGCAGCCGTTTCGAAGTCGATAATTCCTAACTCTTGCGCAAGATCCCAGTGTGGCTTCGGTTCAAACTCGAACTTCTTCGGTTCGCCCCATGTTCTTGCCAGTACATTGTCGTCCTCGCTCGTTCCAACAGGTGTAGATTCGTGTGGCAAGTTAGGCAATCCCATCAAAATTTCATCCAATTGCTCATCCAATTGACGAAGCTCTTCATCGAGAACTTTGATCCGATCGTTTACTTCTTTCATTTCAGCAATGAGGTGATCGGCATTTTCTTTATTTCGTTTTAAAACAGCTACCTGTTCGGATACGGTGTTCCGTTTATTTTTGAGTGAATCTCCCTCTTGGATCACTTGGCGACGTTTTTCATCGACTTCCACGAATTGATCGAGAGCAGAGATGTCTTCGTTGCGGTGTGCTAATTTTTGACGTACTCCTTCAAGATCCTGGCGCAAAACTTTAACATCCAACATAACCTTTCATCCTCCAATACTTCATAACCTGTCTCGTAAAACAGAAAAAAAGCAAAATAAAAACACTCATCCCCCAAAAGGGACGAATGTCTGATCATCCGCGTTGCCACCCTTATTGGCTCCATGATCAACAATTCATCATAAGCCCACTCGACTGCACCATAACGGGGTGCTACCGGGTGAAGTTATTTCCCTCACCGCTCCGAGATGGATTCTTCTGTCTACTGGTTCGGTTCGCACCATCCACCGACTCTCTTGTCCAGCCATATACAGAGTACTTGTTCTCATCAACGCTTTGGTATCTTATACCTTTATTATTCAAATTTACTACAAATTCTATTCACATGTAAAGAAAAAAGCAAAAAGCACCCAGTACGGGTGCTTTTTACGTGAAAAATAGTTATGAGCGATCTTTACTCTCTTTTACCATATTCACAAAGTATTGATGGAAACGTGTATCATCCGTTAGTTCCGGATGGAAAGCGCAAGCGACAAACTGGCCTTCTCGTGCAGCAACGATTTTCCCTTCGTATTCAGACAGAACTTGTCCGTTTGGTCCAACCTCCATAATGTAAGGAGCTCGGATAAATACAGCCGGGTAATCGGAGCCAACACCCTCGACCGGAATAGCTACTTCAAAGCTCTCCTTTTGTCTGCCGAATGCATTCCGCTCCACTTTAATATCCATTAATTGCAGATGGGCATCGTCTTGTCCATTAATTCGATTTGCCAAGAGAATCGCACCTGCACAAGTTCCCATGATTGGCTTGCCTTCTCCAGCGAAACGGCGAATCGCATCCATGAAATCGTACTTGTGCATGAGCTTACTGATCGTTGTACTTTCTCCCCCAGGAATGACGAGCCCGTCCACTCCTTCGAGGTCTTCCAGTTTTTTAACGACAGTAGCTTTAGCGCCTGCTGCCTCAAGTAAATGAACATGTTCAGCAACTGCACCCTGCAAGCCTAATACTCCAATCGTTACCTCGTTCATCTTACCAGCCACGCTCTTGCATACGATCTTGTTCACGAATCTTGGAAATCTCAATGCCTGGCATTGCAGTACCAAGACCTTTGGACACACGAGCAATCAATTCGTAATCAGTGTAGTGAGTGGTTGCTTCCACGATGGCACGAGCAAATTTCTCTGGATTTTCGGATTTGAAGATACCAGATCCTACAAATACACCGTCAGAACCCAATTGCATCATCAAAGCTGCATCAGAAGGAGTTGCTACGCCACCAGCAGCAAAGTTAACAACAGGGAGTTTGCCGTTTTTGTGCACGTATTCCATTAAATCGTATGGAGCACCAAGGTTTTTCGCCTCAGCCATCAATTCATCATAAGACATGCTTTGTACGCGACGAATTTGTGCTTGCATGGTACGCATATGGCGAACGGCCTCAACGATATTTCCTGTTCCAGGTTCACCTTTTGTACGGATCATGGATGCACCTTCACCAATACGGCGAAGAGCTTCACCCAAATCACGAGCACCACAAACGAAAGGAACAGTGAACTCTTTTTTGTTGATGTGGTACAAGTCATCTGCAGGTGTCAAAACTTCGCTTTCGTCCAGATAGTCAACACCCATTGACTCAAGAACACGCGCCTCTACAAAGTGACCAATACGAGCTTTTGCCATAACAGGAATAGAAACGGCTTTCAGTACTTCTTCAACGATACCGAGATCAGCCATACGAGCTACCCCGCCAGCCGCACGAATATCAGAAGGTACACGCTCAAGTGCCATTACCGCAACAGCGCCTGCTGCTTCTGCGATTTTTGCTTGCTCTGCATTGACAACGTCCATGATGACGCCGCCTTTTTGCATTTCTGCCATTCCTCGTTTAACGCGAGACGTTCCAACTTCTACCATGATTATTGCCCCCTACGCATCTTCACTCTAGAATTGTGTCAAAGTTTATAACATTTCTATTTTAAACCAAGCCAAGGCTAAAAGACAACCAAATCACTCGGTATTTAAAATAAATATATCTCTTGATATTATCCAACAACACCTTTAAAAATATTGCTGACAAATTGAATGATGCTTCTAAAGAACAAACGAATCCAGCTTGCTTCCTCTACATCTTGTGAAGCAACCAGGTCAATTCCGCCTTTTGTGAAGTCCTCTGGCTGTAAGTAATCATTCTCGGTTGCGCCGTCAAGAGCATAAACAACCTTGCCGACTACTTGTCCTTTTTTAATCGGTGCTGTCAATTCATCAAGCTTCACGGTAGGTTTGAATTTGCCTTCTTCCCCAACTTTGGAAAGAACCATAGAATCACTTGCCAGTTCAACAGGCACAGACAATTCTACACCTTTTTTTACTGTTGCTGTTTCGTAGCCTTTTAGTTGTGCGCCTTTTGCGTCCTTTTTAACCATTTTGAAGGTGCTAAATCCATAGTCAAACAACTTTTTGGTTTCGACGAAGCGCTTTGATTTGTTTTCTGTACCCATAACAACACTGATCAATCTCATGTTGTCATTAGTAGCCGTACCGGTAAAGCAGTAGCCTGCTGCCAGCGTATAACCCGTTTTTAATCCGTCAACACCTTGATAGTAGTTGTTTAGGCCAGTAAGCATCCAGTTGTTGTTTGCCATTTTTAACTCTTCTGGAGTACCGGCACGGAAATTCAAACGTGGAATTTTGGAAACTTCCAGCGCTTCTGGGAAATCACGTATCAATGCTCGTGCAAGGATGGCCGAGTCACGGGCAGACATCAGATTTTCAACCTGTTCACCCTTGATAGAGTATGGTCCCAGTTCATTTGCCGGCAAACCGGTGGAAGTCAAGAAAGAGGTGTTTTTCATTCCCAACTCAGCAGCCTTTTTATTCATCAACTGTACAAAGTTAGCCTCACTACCTGCCACTTTCTCTGCCAACAGAACGGTTGCATCGTTTGCAGAGACAACTGCCATGGCCTTGTATAGTTCTCTGACAGTAAATGATTCGCCTGCATTCAGATAAACACCAGATGTATCGGAGATTTTAGCGATATAAAAAGCATATTCGCTAACTGGTACTTGTTCATCCCAGCTGATTTTTTTCTGTTTGATCGCTTCTTGCACAAGATACTCGGTCATCATTTTAGTCATACTTGCTGTTGGTAGAGGTAAGTCAGGATTATTAGAATAAAGGATTTTCCCGGTGGAAGCCTCTAGGAGAATCGCGGATTTGACTGCTAAATTCAGATTAGCTTGTACCTCTGCTGCGCTTACTTTTGCGGACGCCCCTAGCAACGATGAACTAAGAATGGCGACGGCAAAGAAAAGAATCGAAAGTCGCTTTGTCCATCTTTGCATCATCTTGAATCACGCTCCCTTTTTATTGTGAATAACACAATCACTAGTTTACCATAAATGATGCTAGATTTCCGAGGTTTTCGAGTCCTGAAATCGGTTACTGAATATGCCAATTACTAGATAAAAAGCCCCTTTTCACTTAACTCGTGAAAAAGGGCTTGATGAGCTTTCGTATATTAAGAGATTGAGTAGTTTGGAGCTTCTTTTGTGATTTGAACATCGTGTGGATGGCTCTCACGCAATCCGGCACCCGTGATGCGAACAAAGGTAGAGTTGTTTTGCAATTCTGCGATTGTCTTCGCACCGCAGTATCCCATACCTGCACGTAAACCACCGATTAATTGATAAACAACATCTGCCAATGGTCCTTTGTAAGGAACACGTCCTTCGATACCTTCTGGAACCAATTTTTGCTCGTTTTCCTGGAAGTAGCGATCTTTACTGCCTGCTTTCATGGCACCGATGGAACCCATACCACGATAAACCTTGAAGCGTCTGCCTTGGAAAATCTCAAATTCACCTGGGCTCTCTTCTGTACCAGCAAACAGACTTCCGATCATAATCACGGATGCACCGGAACCGATTGCTTTTGGCAAATCTCCTGAGTATTTGATACCGCCGTCTGCAATGATTGGTACATTGTATTCTCTCGCTACAGAAGCACAATCATAAATAGCCGTAATCTGCGGAACCCCGATACCTGCAACTACACGAGTAGTACAAATGGAACCTGGTCCAATACCAACTTTAATGACGGAAGCACCTGCTTCGATCAGATCACGTGTTGCTTCACCTGTTGCGACGTTACCAGCAACGATTGTGAGGGTAGGATAAAGCCCGCGCAATTTTTTCACGGTTTCAATTACCCCTCGGGAATGTCCGTGTGCCGTATCTACTACGAGCAAATCAATTCCTGACTCAACCAATGCTGCCGCACGTTCAAATGTATCCGCTGAAACCCCAACTGCTGCTCCGCACAACAGACGACCCTGTGTATCTTTGGCAGCGTTCGGGTACTGAATTGCTTTTTCAATATCTTTAATTGTGATAAGTCCTTTGAGGACATTGTTTTCGTCTACAAGTGGAAGCTTTTCAATTTTATGTTTCTGCAAGATTAATTCAGCTTGCTCCAAGGTAGTGCCTACTGCTGCAGTTACCAGGTTTTCTTTGGTCATTACATCGGAAATAGGAGTAGAAAAATCATGAACAAAACGAAGGTCACGATTCGTGAGGATTCCAATAAGATGGTTTTGTTGGTCGACAATCGGCACCCCAGAAATTTTGTATTTACCCATGAGTGCATCTGCGTCAGCCACTTTATGTTCAGGAGAGAGTGAAAAAGGATTGGTAATTACTCCGCTTTCAGAGCGTTTCACACGATCAACTTCGCTCGCTTGCTGCTCAATTGTCATGTTCTTATGAATAATTCCAATTCCACCTTGACGAGCCATTGCAATTGCCAAAGATGATTCCGTTACTGTATCCATACCCGCACTGATTAATGGGATGTTCAATTTTACTGACTCACTTAGTTGAACGGTTACATCTACATCTCGCGGTAAAATTTCTGACTTGGCCGGAACTAGCAAGACGTCGTCAAACGTCAGTCCTTCCTTCACAAACTTATTCTGCCACACTTCTGTTATCCCCTTTCGACCCCAAAATGTTTTATCCAGTTTAGCAAATCACTTAATTTACTGTCAAGGAATGCTTATATTGTTCGTAAATACAGGGAAAAATAAGTTAATTCCCACTTAAAGTAAGCGTTATCAATATATTTTACGAATATTCTGTCCACGGGGTGGTACCTGCATGCATATCGGTTGGGAGACTTTGCGCTACTTGGAAACGGAACCCACTGCGCGAAAATACTTAGCATCAAAATACACACAACGAGGCATTGATCATCCAGATAGACAAGCATTTCAGCAGAGCAACCGATTTTTATATACACTTAAGCAATCACGTGCCTACTATCATGCCGCTTCTCGGTCAGATTTACTCATCAAACCGCTGTTGCTGTTTTATGGTTGTATTAACCTGTTAAAGGCGCTGCTTATTGCACAAGACCCGTACTATCCACAAAACAGCCGAATGCTCCAGCATGGTGTCACTACTCGTAAAATCAAGAAAAGCCCCTATGTTTTTCTTGAAGATGAGGTTCGTCCACAAAAAGAAGGGTTGTTCTCTGTTCTCACGGAGAAGTTCAATCTTTCCCCTATCTATGATCGTTATTCTGCTCATCAGCTTTTTTCCTATTTGCCAGAGTTATGTAGTGATTTTCACCGTACGCTTGACCAGAGATTTTGGTATGAAGTTCAAGTGGACCGTAATCATCCGGATGGTACATTATTAAGGTTCCCTGAAGCACAGGAAGGTATCATCTTTTTTTCGCCCGATACTTTTATTGAAATACTGAATCGACAATCACCTGATGGGCTGCGGTTTGAGTTATCAAGTGAATTACAGATTCCGCAAAAATCAGTTCATTACCGGATAAACTCTTCACGATCTTTGGAAGATCACCCGCTTTTTTCCCTAAATGCCAATCAATTTTTATTCTGGAATTACTCATCGGAAGATTTTCCTCTTCCTGCGTGGGCTACCCACTATCTGTTGCTGTATCTCCTGGGAATGGTTTGCCGCTACGATACAAACTGGTGGGGTGACCTTGTTTTGTCTCACTCCTATGCTGAGATGTTTTTAATTGAACAGTTTCTGCGTACCCATGAAAAGGAATTTCCTTTACGTATTTGGTCATTGATGGAGCAGATGTAGCCTACAGAAAAAATTCTCTGTATGCAGTCAACCTCTTATTATTTTCTCCACGCTGCTTCACTGTAGGAATTACCTGCATCCCAGAGAAGATACTGATCAATTCCGGTGTCCTTCCCTGCGTTTACTTGATCCAGTACTTGTTTTGGACCATAAACAATATGTCCTTTCACCCATTTAGCAGTGAAATCTTGATACCATGGGCGAATGATGGCTGGCGTTTGATAATTGTGGTTTCGGATTCGCTGATCTTTTTGCCTGGCGTCAAGTAACCCTGCTCGAATTGTCGCATATGGTTTGGTATCAGGAATTCGAATTCCATACAGTCCATTCCCGTAATGGGAAGGGTACATCATGGGTGAGATATAATCCACTTGAGTGCTGACCAGCTCCCACTTTTGTCCGATGCCCATGTCGTCATTGACAGAGGTTACCATACCAAATACATCCACCGAGATATAAACGTGGTATGGCTGCAGCTCTTTTCGGGCATATGTCAAAAAGTCTGCGATAACTTGCTGCTTTGGCTTGCCGTTTTGATTATAAAATGCTACTTCCCGATCTACCTTCTTTCCGCTCGAAGGAAACCTTACATAATCAAACTGAATTTCTTTAAAACCTTTTTTTGCTGCCTCTTTCGCTAATTGAACATTGTAATCCCATATTTCCTTGCGATACGGATCGATCCAGAGTACTCCTTTACTGTCTCTCCAGATCCCTCCGCTCTTTTTTTGCATAGCCCAGTGTACTTTTTTGCCCGCTAAAAAGGGATCTTTGAAGCATACAATCCGTGCAATCGGATAGACATGATGATCGTGCAGTGTTTGGATTAGTTGATCAATATCGGAAATATACTGGGTGTTGTCTGCTTTTACTTCGTTCACTAAAGGAATAAACGATCGGTACGTTACTTTTCCTTCATCTTCCTTCACATCAATGACCATTGAATTCAACTCAGTTTTATTTATCAAATCCAAAAGACCAGCAAATCGAGAACCGCCTGCGGATCTTGCTGACACGTAGATTCCCTTTGCCTTAACCGGAACCTTCATGCTCATTATTTTTTCTGGAGAACCAAGGTGTTCTTCTTCTTTCCAATCCTCTGTAGGGGCTTTGTTTACAAATTGGGGTGCAGATGTGGTCATTACCAGGTTTTGACTTTGTTCACTGAATATGCACTCGATGATGACAAGAAGCAATAATGTTAGAAGATGTCCTATATTTCTGTTATTCAAAGAGAACCTCCTCCTTTGCCGATGAAGTTGTTCCCTTTAGTATCTCAATATGTTCTGAGAATGTTCTATCGAAGTGAATTCCTCTTTTTGTAATTTTTCATTGAGCGGGTAACAAAAAAAGCCTTGATATCCTACTCGACTGAGTAACATATCAAGACTTTCTTTCGGTGACTTGCACCTTCAAAACTGGATACGCAGAGGTAAATTCGCTAAGAGATATACGTGGATAAGTCCTCGACCGATTAGTATTCGTCAGCTCCATGCGTTACCG